>NZ_JBGFFF010000001.1:0-105583 GCF_056175785.1 Acidovorax sp. LjRoot204 | reverse complement strand
GGATCTGCACGCGCGCCAGTTGCGCCACCAGCGCCGGGTGGGCGGGCCAGCGCTGGAGCGCCGTGCGCAGCGTCCCGGCCGCTGCAGCCCCTTCCCCCTCCATCAGCTGCACGTCGGACTGCATGAGCCACGCGGGCAGCGGCGCGGCGTCCACCGCAGCCACCTGCCGCGTCAGCGACCCGCGTGCGGCCAGCAGGTCGCCCGCCTGCAGGGCCACAGCCGCATCAAACACATCCACCCATACAGGCGCTGCGGTAGTGCGCGCCTGCGCCAGCGCGGCACGGGCCGCCCCGAGGTCGCGTGCCGCCAGGGCATCCCGCACGGGCGCCAGCGCTGCAGGCACGGGCTCGGCCGACAGGTGGGGCACCGGGTCGGCACGCAGCGCGTTGACCCACTGGATGCGGTCTCGCGGCTGGCTCAGCACCAGCTTGACCGGGGCCTTGCCCACTTCGGCAAGCGCCGCTTCGTTGGCGCCCACCGACACCGAGCCCTGCGCGTTGGAAAACTCCACCGTGCCCGACAGCACGGTGATCAGCGTGCGGCCATCGTCCTCCACACTGATGTCCCAATCGGTGCCACGGATCGCAGCCGTCGCGGCCGGTGTCTCCAGGTTCAGGCGGCTGCCGTCGGCACGTTTGGTCTGCGTCCACGCACGGCCAGCGTTGAGCAGCAAGGTGGTCACGGGCTGTGCCGGGGTGGCCAYGCCCTTGACCTGCAGCACCGTGTTCTGGTGCAGTCGCAGCTGGGTGTCGTCCGCGAACAGCAGCGCCATCTTGGCGGCCTGGCGCGTGCGCACAAAGTCGCCCTGGGCCAGGGCCTGGGCCAGTCGGGCAGGGCCCCAGTCGGCTGCGGAGGCGGCACGCTGGTCACCTGTGCCTTGCAGGCTGATGATCTCTGCCGCCGCACCGGCGGGCACGGTGGCCTGTGCCACCAGCGGACAGGCGGCAGCTGTCGCGGCCACCAGCGCAGCCAGGGCGGACAAACGGAATTTTGGATGGGACATTTTTTCTGCTTTCGGGGAAGGCGTGCATCGCGCCACCGGGCGCCCCTCCCTGGCACCGGGTGAGCCGAAATTATGGCGATCAGCCCCCCAGATTTCGCCCGCGTCCCGTCGACATGCGGACACATTTCATGAAGAAAGCCACATTTCGTTGCAGGTTGTGGCGCTTTGCGCGCTCCACCAACCCATGCAGGCGACGCGCCGCTCCGCACGGCCCTTTCCTACAGACGCCACAGGGGGTGCGGTGCTACAACTGCAGGAATCACGCGCACAAGCGCTGCCCGGAGCTTTCCCCCATGCCTGCTGCCCCCCGCCTCAAGATTGGCCTGTCCGCCTGCTTTCAACACGCCGACCCTGCACGCCCGCTGTTCACGGGCAAGACGCTGCAGTATGTCGAGCAGTCCATCGCCCACTGGCTGATGTCGGCCGGTGCCATGGTGGTGATGGTGCCCTGTCCCACGGGCGAGACCGCGCGTGGTGACGTGACGCTGGACCACTACGCCGAATGGCTGGACGGCATCGTGATGCACGGCGGCGCCGACGTGTGGCCGGGCAACTATGGCGAGGAGCCCTTGCGCGAGGAGTGGGTGGGTGACCGCGTGCGCGACCTGTACGACCTGGCCGTGGTCAAAGCCTTTGCCCAGGTCGGCAAGCCCATCTTTGGCGTGTGCAGGGGCCTGCAGCTCATCAACGTGGCCTTTGGCGGCGCGCTGTACCAGGACATCGAGACCCAGCACCCTGGCGCGCAGCAGCACCGCAACGCCACCACCTACGACCAGCACTTCCACGACATCCAGATCCTGCCGGACTCGCATCTGGCCAAGCTGTACCCCAACACGCCACGCGCGCGGGTCAACAGCATCCACCACCAGGGCATCAAGCGGGTGGCTCCGGAATTTGTGGTCGAGGCACTGAGCGAACCCGATGGCGTGCCCGAGGCGATTCGCCTCAAACCCGCGCCAGGGCGCGGCTACATCGCCGCCACGCAATGGCACCCCGAGTTCCACAAGCAGGGCTCGGACACGCTGGACGACACGGCCATCCTGAATGACTTTCTGGCGGCTTGCGAACAAGCCAAGGCCCACCCGCGACCTGCGGCGCGCCCCGCGCCCTCGCTGCGGGAGCGGGCCGCGCGGCGGCTGCGTCAAGCACTGTCACGGCAGCGCAACTGACGCAGACGCCGGTGCACCCCTGCCCGGCGGCAACACCGCAAACAGCACTTCCTGCAGCTGTGCCCGCAACCAGCGGTGCGCCGCGTCCTGCTGGTAGCGCACATGCCAGATCAGGTACATGGGCAGGCTGGGGCAAGCCACTGGCACCGGCACATGCGCCAGCGCTGCCAAGGCGGTGCGCCCCATCAGCGATGGCGCGGTGGTGAGCAGCGCAGTCCCCCGCACGAACGCGGGCAGGGCCGCAAAGCCCGGCACACGCACCACCATGCGACGGCGCACGCCGCGCGCCTCCAGCAGCTGGTCCAGCTCCAGCCCCCGGCGCGCCTCGTAGGCCACGGTGGCGTGGTCCGCGGCCAGGTACTCGGTCTCTGACAGCGGAGCACTGCGCCCGGCGGGGTCGTAGAACACGCGGTACTGATCCTCCAACAAGCGCTTTTGCACGATGTCGGTGCCCTCCGGCGGGCGGGGGCTGATGACGAGCTGGCATGCGTCCGAGCGCAGCAACTCGGCGCTGGGCGCGCCGCTGGGCACGATGCGCAGCGTGACGCCCGGTGCCGCGCTGCGCAGGCGGGTGGCCAGCGCGGGCAGCAGCAGATCGCGCTGAAAATCGTTGGCCGCAATGGTCAGCTCGGTCTGCCAATGCAGCGGGTCAAACGCGGCCCCTTGGGCAAACCGCTGCATCTGGTGCAGCATGTCGCGCGCGGGCTGGGCCAGGGCCTCGGCCCGGGCGGTGGGCACGATGCCGCGCCCGCGCTTCACAAACAGCGGGTCGCCGGTGATGGCGCGCAGCTTGTCGAGCAGGTGGCTCACGGCCGACTGGGTGACGCCCAGGCGATCAGCCGCCGCCGTGATGCTGCCCGTCTCCAGCACGGCCAGCAGCAGCTTCAGCAGGTGTCCGTCCAGCGCTGATCCATCGAAATTGCTCATGCATTCGATGATGTTTTGAGGCTTCATCTTTGGCAATGCCGTCGCGACACTGCGGGCTGACTTACATCAAGCCCCGGAGACTTCCATGCCTTCCCCACTGCCCCCGATCCCCGGCACCACGCCGTTCAATGGCGACCAGGCCCGCAAGGGCTATGCGCTGAACAAGATGTGCTTCTCGTTCAACAACGAAGCCAACCGCAAGGCCTTTGTGGCCGACGAAGAGGCGTACATGAAGCAATACGGCCTGAACGAGCAGCAGGCCGCCGCCATCCGCGCCAAGAACGTGCTGCAGCTCATCGCCGCAGGCGGCAACGCCTACTACCTGGCCAAGTTCGCGGGCATTTTCAAGCTGGACATGCAGGACATCGGCGCGCAGCAGACGGGCATGACCAAAGACGCATTCAAGGCCATGCTCGTGGCCGCAGGAAAAGACTAAGCCCCCACGCTCCCCACTGCGTGTGGTTCGCTGCCCCCCAGGGGGGCCTCAGGCGGCTTGGGGCGGCCCGGCGCCGCCTGAACAACACACGCCACAACAACCTTCATCAGGAAAACGAAATGGCACAACTCATCGGCGGCCTCGGCACCTCGCACATCCCGGCCATTGGCAACGCCATCCACAAGGGCTTGCAAAACGAACCGTACTGGAAGCCCTTCTTCGACGGTTTTCCTCCCATCCGCCAATGGCTGGGCGAGAAGCAGCCCGACGTGGTGGTGATGTTCTACAACGACCACGGCCTGAACTTCTTCCTCGACAAAATGCCCACCTTTGCCGTGGGCGCAGCGGCGCAATACCACAACGCCGACGAAGGCTGGGGCATCCCCACGTTGCCGCCGTTCCCGGGCGAGGTGGACCTGTCGTGGCACCTCATCAACACACTCATCGAGCAAGAGTTTGACGTGACCACCTGCCAGGAGATGCTGGTGGACCACGCCTGCACGCTGCCGCTCAAACTCTTCTGGCCCGAGGGCGATTGCCCCGTGACGGTGGTGCCAGTGTGTATCAACACCGTGCAGTTCCCGCTGCCCTCGGCCAAGCGCTGCTACGCCCTGGGCAAGGCCGTGGGCCAGGCGATCCAGAGCTGGGACAGCAACAAGAAGGTGGCAGTAATTGCGTCAGGAGGCCTCAGCCACCAGCTCGACGGCGAGCGCGCGGGCTTCATCAACAAGGCGTTTGACCTGCAGTTCATCGAAAGCCTGACCACCAACCCCGAGTGGGCCACGCAGTTCAGCGTGCACGAGCTGGTGGAAAAGACCGGCACCCAGGGCGTGGAACTGCTGATGTGGCTGGCCATGCGCGGGGCGCTGTCCACCGCCAGCGCGGGCGTGCGGCGGGTGCACAGCAACTATCACATCCCCATTTCGAACACGGCCACGGCGGTGATGGCCCTCGAAACGGTGTAGTCCAGCAATTCTCAGGTGATTTTGGCTGCAAGCGCATGATTTTCATGCGCTTGCAGCTATCAAATAAGGAGCACATTGCCGCTATCGCTTGACCCCAGGCTGGCGTCAGACAATCAAAATACTGTAAATTCATCCAGTGAATTTACAGTCCAAACTCGCCATCCTGGCCGACGCCGCCAAGTACGACGCCTCGTGTGCATCGAGCGGCGCTGCGCCGCGCGACTCGGTGGGCGGGCGCGGCATGGGGTCCACCGAAGGCATGGGCATCTGCCACAGCTACGCGCCGGACGGGCGCTGCATCTCCCTGCTCAAGATTCTGCTCACCAACTTCTGCCAGTACGACTGCCTGTACTGCGTGAACCGCGTGACCAGCAACGTGTCCCGCGCGCGCTTCACGGTCGATGAGGTGGTGCAGCTCACGCTGGACTTTTATCGTCGCAATTGCATCGAGGGGCTGTTCCTCTCCAGCGGCATCATCCAGAGCCCCGACTACACCATGGAGCAGGTGGTGGAGGTGGCCCGCGTGCTGCGCGAGGAGCACGACTTTCGCGGCTACATCCACTTGAAAACCATTCCCGACGCATCGCCCGAGCTGATGCAGCGCGCTGGCCGCTATGCCGACCGCCTGTCCATCAACATCGAGCTGCCCACGGCCGAGGGCCTGAAGGCGCTGGCCCCTGAGAAAAACAGCGCCGCCATCGACCGGTCCATGGCCCGCATGGCGGTGCACATTGGCGAATCCCGCGCCGCGCGCAAGGAGCAGGCTGCACAGCCCATCGTGTCCATGCCGCAGTCGCGCACCACACGCCGCGCCAGCGTGCCGCACTTCGCGCCCGGCGGGCAGAGCACGCAGATGATCGTGGGGGCCGATGCCACCAGCGATCGCACCATCCTCGCCACCAGCGCGCGGCTGTATGGCGCGCACCGGCTGCGGCGCGTGTACTACTCAGCCTTCAGCCCCATCCCCGACGCCGCCCACGCCCTGCCGCTGGCCGCGCCACCCACGGTGCGCGAGCACCGGCTGTACCAGGCCGACTGGCTGATGCGCTTTTATGGCTTCACCCACGACGAGCTCGTGCCGACATCTCAGCAGGGCATGCTGGCGCTGGACATGGACCCCAAGCTGGCCTGGGCGCTGGCGCACCGCGAGCGCTTTCCGGTCAACCTCAACACCGCCCCGCGCGAACTGCTTCTGCGCGTGCCCGGGTTTGGTGTGCAGACGGTGGACCGCCTGCTGGCCGCGCGCCGCGTGCGCCGCCTGCGGCATGCAGACCTGGCGCGGCTGCATGTGCCGCTCAAGAAAGTGCTGCCCTTTGTGGAGGCGGCCGACTACCGCCCCGGCCGTGCGCTGGACGCTGCCGACCTCGCCGCGCAGTTGACGCCGCCGCCGGTGCAGCGCAGCCTGTTCTGAGTTGGAGAGGCCCGCATGCAGCGCCACACCATCACGCTGGACCACGCCACCGACTGGCCCGGTTTTCGCCAAGCGGCACGCGCCCTGGTGCAAGCCAACGTGCCTCCGCAGGCTGTGGACTGGCGCTGCCAGGCGGATGCCGCTGAAGACCTGTTCGCGCCCGAGCCTGCTGCCAGCGACACCTGGCCCAGCGCAGCCCCCGATGCGCCACCGCTGCGCGTGCCGCCCGACTTTGTGCACCTGTGCGAGCAGCTCATCCTGCACCGCGACCCGGGCCGCTTTGCGCTGATGTACCGCCTGCTGTGGCGCATGGCGCAGGGCGGCCATGAAGCCGACAGCGCGCGGCACGACCCGCTGGACGCCGACCGCATGTTGGCCCACCACATGGTCCGCAGCGTGCGGCGGGACATCCACAAGATGCACGCCTTTGTGCGCTTCCGGCCCGTGGTGGAACCCGACGGCCAGACCCTGCACATGGCCTGGTTCGAGCCCGACCACTACATCACCGTGGCCAACGCGGGCTTCTTCATCCGCCGCTTCACGCAAATGCGCTGGGCCATCCTCACCCCCGACGCCAGCGTGCGCTGGGACGGCCAGCAGCTGCACACCGGCCCCGGCGCGCAGCGCAGCGACGCGCCGGGGCCCGACGCAGGCGAGGCGCTGTGGCTCACCTACTACCGCCACATCTTCAACCCCGCGCGGCTCAAGCTGGCCATGATGAAAAAGGAGATGCCCACGCGCTACTGGCACAACCTGCCCGAGGCCGCGCTCATCACCGAGCTGGCGCAGACAGCACACGAGCGCAGCGCCAAGATGGTGGAGGCCGAGGCCACCGTACCGCGCAGGCGCATCGCGGGGACAACAACTCCCCGTGCGCGGCCCGCTGGTGGTGCCCCACTCAGTCCAGCGCTGCCTCGCGCATCACCCGGAACTGAGGGGCCGACACCGGCGGTGTCCAGCGCCACGGCAGCACCTGCGGCCGCCACAGGGCGCGCAGCACCGTGAGCCGCAGCACACGCTGTGCGCCGGGCCAGGCAGCACGCGCAGCGCGGTCCCACAGCACCTCGGCCTGCGCGGCAATGTGCAGCAAGCCGCCCTCTTCATAGTCCACCACCAGCAGGCCTGCCAGCGGGTGCAGCGCAAGGTTGCCCAGGGTGTTGAAGAACTGATTGCCAGGGTAGTCCGGCAGGCTCAGCACCACGCCGGCCTCCGTGTGCGCCACCTGCACAAAGCCCGGCTCACCGCCTCGGTGCGATACATCCACGCCTTCGCTGTGCCCGGCACCGGGGCGTGGCGCCGAGGCACTGGCGATGAACAGGGTGTCGGCACGCTGCACGCGCTCGATGGCGGCGGCGTCCAGTCCGGCGCCCAGCCACTGCACCGGGCCCGGAGCGGTCAGCGCAGCGCGCAGGCCTGGCTCCCGCGCCTGGATGTATTTGGGGCAGTTGCCAAAGCTCTGCACCACCTGCACGCCCAGACCGTTGTCGCCAAACGCTGCCACCCGCCCGTTCATGCGGTTGCGCCGCCGCGTGTGCGGCTCCAGCGCCAGCACGCCCACGGCCGCACCTGGCGCCAGGTGTGCAAGCACTGGGTCCTTGGAATCCGGCGCGGTCGCGATCTGCATGTGCTGCGCATCGGGGGTGTGCACAAACCCGGGCGGTCCGGCAAGCATCGTGGCCCACGGCTGGCCTTGTTCATCCAACGTCCCCAGCAGCAAGGTGGGCAGCTTTTCAAACAGCTCACGGTGCTGGTCGGGCATGTGGTCGCGCAGCACCATCGCACCCACGACCGCCATGCGCTCGCGCACGCCCACGCGCGCCTGCAAGGCCTGCTCACCGGGGTGGAATGCCTCGGGCGGCACCGGCACCCCAACCGATGCAGCGGGCACGGTGGCTGTCATGCCGCCACCTGCTCGGCAGCGGGCAGTTGGTCGGCCAGCACCGGATAGCCCGGCAAGGCCTGCATGCGCGCCACCCAGGCCGCAATGCGCGGGTAGGCATCCAGCGGCAGCCCTGCCAGGTGGGCCTGCGAGGTGTAGCTGACCATGGCCACATCGGCCAGGCTGGGCGCTGAGCCCCCGAGCAACCAGGCCCGCCCCTGCAGTTCGTCCTCCATGAAGGCGAGCAGGCGCTTGCCGGTGGCCTGCGCCACCTCGTTCACGGCACGGCCCGTCAACGTCGCAAAGCGCGGCCCCCCGATACCCGGCGCCAGAAAGCCCGCTGCCAGGCTGAACCAGCGCTGCAGCTGCGCCTGCCCCACGGCGTCTTGTGGCACCCAGGCACTGCTGGGGGCGTAGCGCTGCACCAGATACACCAGGATGCCATTGCTGTCGCTCAGCACCTGGCCTGCGTCCACCAGCACGGGCACCTGGCCCAGCGGGTTGAGTGCCAGAAACTCCGCGCGCTGGTGTTCGCCGCGCAGCAGGTTCACATCGATCAGCACATAGGGCAGGCCGAGCAGGGACAGCATCAGCTCCACGCGATGGCAATGGCCCGAGATGGGCATGCGGTACAGCTGGAGCGGGGTGGTGGGGAACATGGTGAAGCCTCGTCGGTGGGTGGGTGAAAAGATGGCTCGACGATATCTATTGCAATCTGCGATGTGAATAACCAATCACCGCTTTTCATAATTGCGACATCCGCAATAATTGGTTGCATGGACTATCTCGACACCCTGCGCTGTTTTGTGGCCGTGGCGGACGCTGGCGGCTTTGCCGTGGCGGGCCGGCGGCTGGGCTGCTCGGCCACGGCCGTCACGCGCGCCATCGCGGCGCTGGAGGCGCGGCTGGGTGTGCTGCTGTTCCAGCGCAGCACGCGCATGGTGCGCTTGACCGAGGCGGGCGAGCGCTTCTTGCACGACTGCCGTCCCCTCTTGAACGACCTGCACGAGGCCGAGCAGGCCGCCAGCGGTGCACAGGCCGAGGCCCAGGGGCTGCTGTCCATCACGGCACCGCAGATGTTCGGCATCCAGCATGTGGCACCCATCGTGCAGGGCTTTTTGCAGGCCCAGCCGCGCGTGCAGGTGCGCACTCTGTTCGTCAACCGCCTGGTGCATTTGCTCGAAGAAGGCATGGACGTGGCCATCCGCATCGCGCACCTGCCTGACTCCGGCCTCACTGCCGTGCAAGTGGGTGCGCTGCGCCGCCTGGTGGTGGCGTCTCCCGCCTACCTGGCGCAACACGGCAAGCCACGCCACCCGGCCGACCTGAGCAGCCACCGGGCCATCGGCTTCGCGTTTGACGCACGCGCGCCAGCGCCCTGGAAGTTTCGCGATGGCGCCACCGGCCAGCCGCAGTTCACCTGGATCAGCAACAGCAACGAGGTGGACATTGCCGCCGCAGAGGCGGGTATCGGCCTGACCCGTTGCCTCGCCTACCAGGCCGCTGCGAGCCTGCGCGCCGGGCGGCTGCGCATCGTGCTGGCCGACCACGAGCTGCCCCCCGTGCCCGTGCACATCGTGTACCCCGCAGGGCGGCGGGCCCCGGCGAAAGTGCGCGCCTTTGTCGAATGGGCACGCGAGCGCTTGACCAAGGAGCCGGTGCTGAACGGGCGCGGTCTGGGCCGCGGTAACGCCTTGTTGCCAATGACTTCGTAACCTGTCATCGCAACGCCTCCGAGCGCCGTTGCATAGCTAAGTCCGACGCTGTGTCGGGCGGTCATCCGATCTGAAAGGATTTCTCATGAACAAGCTCCTCGCTGCCCTGCTCGCCGGTTTCTTTGTGACCGCATCGTTTGCCCAAGCCCCTGCGGCCCCCGCAACGCCAGCACCCCCCGCGAAGGCCGCGGCGCCTGCGACCCCTGCCACATCGGCCATGCCTGCCACCCCAGCGACTCCGGCCACGCCCGCCACACCAGCGGCCAAAGCCGAAGCCAAGCCCGCAGTAACGCCAACCGCCACAGCGTCTGCCCCTGCAGAAAAGAAGGCAGAGAAGAAGGCGAAGGCCAAGAAGACCAAGGCAGCAGCAGAGAAAAAAGCCGACGCTGCCAAGCCTGAAGCAGCCAAGTAAGTTCCCAGTCGACCACTACACAAAGCCCGCTCTGCGGGCTTTGTGTTTTTCTATCTCAGGGTTCTATGCTGTCGCTGTAGCACCCGCAGAAATGCGAGGACAAGAAATGCGATCGCAAGATCCAGCGCGCTGCATTTCATGCACCGTGGGCACTCACCGCGCGACAGGCTCCGGCAAGCGCAGTGAGGCTGCGGTTGCATTCAGGATTTCGTTCGACAGCTCTTCATCGTCCACCGCGCGCGCCAACACCATGGCGCCTACCAGATTCGCATAGTCGGCCAGCGCACGCTGGCGCTTCGCAGCCTTGGTACGGCCAGGCACCAAGGTGGCCAGTCCTTCCAGTTGGGCGCGCACGCCCTCGGTCACGGCATGACGCACGGCCGGCCCCTGCCGGGCTGCATCACCGCCCAGTGCGGCCAGCAGACAACCCTGACCGGGTGCATCTCGGTGGCGGGGCGAAAGATAAGCCGCCTCGATAGCTGCCAAAGGGTCCTGCCCCTTATCCACAGCGTCACGCGCAATGGCTGCCCAGGCGGTCTGCAGCCGGTGCAAGGCCCTTGCGCTGGCCTGCGCCATCAGCTCGTCCTTGGACGCAAAGTGCCCATAGAACCCGCCATGCGTGAGCCCCGCGCTCTTCATGAGGTCGGCCACACCAATGCCATCGAAACCCTTTTCGCGGAACAACTGCGCGGCCGCATCAAGGATGCGCTCACGGTTTTCCGCCATCTGTTCCTTGCTGACCTTCATTGTCTACCTCTCCTCGGACTGCAAGCCCTGAAACTTAGTCTTGACATTTTAAATGATGATCATCATATAATTTAAACGTGACGATCATCATCTAAAACAGATTTCAGGAAACCTTATGACCACCACAGAGAACCATTCCTCTCGCCCCTCTCTGGGCACAGCCCTCATCACTGGCGCTTCGTCCGGCATTGGTGCCGTGTACGCGGACCGTCTCGCGCGCCGTGGCTACGATTTGATCCTGGTTGCGCGTGACTCCGCACGCCTGGCTGCACTCGCCCACCGCCTGGCGCAGGAGACCGGGGTGAAGACTGAGGTGCTGCAGGCGGACCTCACCGACCGCAGCGACCTGGCCCGTGTGGAGCAGCGTCTGCACGGCGACGCCGGCATCACGCTGCTGCTCAACAACGCGGGCATTGCAGTGACAGGGACATTGCTGGACGCCGATATCGATGCCGTGGAACGCATGGTGGCGCTGAACGTTCTGGCACCCACCCGGCTCGCTGCGGCTGCAGCCAAGGGCTTTGCGGCACGCAAGGCGGGCACGCTGATCAACATTGCCTCCGTTCTGGCACTGCTGCCGGAGATGTTCAGCGGCACGTACAGCGGCACCAAGGCTTACCTGCTGAACCTCACCCGGTCCCTGCAGCAGGAGCTGGGGCCAATAGGCGTCCGCGTGCAGGCGGTGATGCCGGGAGCAACACGCACCGAGATCTGGGATCGCGCGGGTACACCCATCAGCCACCTGCCGCAAGACATGCTGATGGACGTGGACGCCATGGTGGATGCCGCGCTGGCCGGTCTGGATCAGGGCGAGGCGGTGACCATCCCCTCGCTGGAAGCGGTGCACGAGTGGAACGCGCTGGAAGATGCGCGCCGGGCGCTCGGGCCTTTCCTGTCGCTGCGTCAGCCAGCCCGACGCTACGCGGTCACCACCAGCGCCTGAGCCTTCCTGCACCACAACCGAGGTCTGACCATGCAAGCACTGATTTCTGCCTATGCCCGCTCCCCGTTCCACTTCGCCCGCAAGGGGGCGTTGGCCGATGTGCGGCCCGATGCCCTCGCCGCGCAGGTGGTCACGGGTCTGTTGAAACGCACCGGAATCGACCCTGCAACCCTGGAAGACGTGATTGCCGGCTGCGCGTACCCGGAGGCAGCACAAGGCAACAACATCGCGCGCATCGTGTCGCTGCTGGCGGGCCTGCCACACGAAGTGGGCGGCATGACGGTGAACCGCTTTTGCGGATCGTCCATGTCCGCTATTCACATCGCCGCCGCGCAGATCGAGGCGGGCCTGGGCGAGGCCTTTCTGTGCATCGGTGTCGAGTCCATGACCATGGTTCCGCAGGGGGGCTTCAACTTCTCGGCCCACCCCACGTTGTACGAGCACAGCGATACGTACATCAGCATGGGAGAGACGGCCGAGAACGTGGCCCACCGATACGGGGTGAGCCGCGCTGATCAGGAAGCACTGGCCGTCTCGTCGCACCACAAGGCTGCGGCGGCGCGTGAGGCGGGGCTGCTGAAAGACGAAATCGTGCCCATTACCCTGGCGTCGGGCGACTGGGTCACTCAGGACGGCTGCATCCGCCCCGGCACCACACTGGAAGCACTGGCGGCGCTGCGGCCCGCATTCCGCGCAGATGGTGTGGTGACCGCTGGCACCTCGTCGCCGCTGACCGATGGTGCAGTGGCTGTCTTGGTGACCACCCACGCATATGCAGCGCGGCACGGCCTGGCCCCGCTAGCCCGCATCCGCGCAATGGCCACTGCGGGCGTAGATCCCGCGTACATGGGCATGGGCCCCGTACCCGCCACACGCAAGGCACTGGCCCGAGCGAAGCTGTCGGTCAGTGATCTGGATGTCGTGGAGATCAATGAAGCGTTTGGATCGCAAGCCCTGGCGTGCATCCGCGAACTGGGCCTGCGCGAAGACACCGTCAATCTGGATGGGGGTGGGCTGTCCATCGGCCACCCGCTGGGCGCCACCGGTGCGCGCATCACGGGCAAGGCCGCTGCGCTGCTGCAGCGCGAGAAGGGCCGCCATGCGCTGGCCACACAGTGCATTGGTGGCGGCCAGGGCATTGCGACGGTGCTGGAGGCCCTATAAGCAGCAGAGGCAAATCAGAGGCCCGCGCAGCGGCCTCTGGAATGACTATCAGTGGTGGTGGCCATGCGCACCATGCACATGGCGGTGCGCAACTTCTTCGGGGCTGGCAGCGCGCACTTCAGTGACCTTGCAACTGAAGGTCAACGCCTGGCCTGCCAGCGGGTGGTTGCCGTCCAGATGCACTTCGGGGCCCTTGATCTTGACCACATTGAACACGGCGGGCTGGCCGTCGTTGCCCACGCCCTGCAGCTGGCCGCCGACCTTCACGCCGGGCGGGAACTCGCTTTTGGGGATGGTGCGCAATAGGCTTTCATCGCGCGCGCCAAAGGCGTCTTCCACCGCCAGCTGCAGCGTGGTGCTGAAGCCCACGGCCTGGCCATCGAGTGCGGCCTCGACCTTGGGGAAGATGTTTTCGTAGCCGCCGTGCAGGTACGACAGGTGCCCCGCATCCAGCGGCTTGCCCTGGGGGGTGGTGACCTTGTAGGTGATGGTGACGGCGGAGTCTTTGGTGATGGTGGTGGCCATGGTGGTGCTTGCGCTTTCAGGCGGTGAAGAATCGGCGCGGGGCTGGCAGGGGTATGCCACCAGCCGCCGCGCGGGTCAGAACGAAACCCCGGATTGTCCACGAGGCGCCGGACGGCTGCCGCAGGGCCTCGTGGAAGCTTGGCAGGGCCTGGTGAACAACCCTATGCGCCCGCCGGGGCCTCGGCTGGGCGCTCTTCCTCCGTCTGGCCGGGGTAGCGCGCAAAACGCCGCGCTTCGGTGCCGTGCACCGGGTCCTGGTCGGGCCAGGGCCAGCCGCCGAACTGGGTACGGCGGTAGTCGTTCATGGCTTGCATGATCTCGGCCTGTGTGTTCATCACAAACGGGCCGTACTGCGCCACGGGCTCGGCGATGGGCTGGCCTTGCAGCAGCAGGCATTCCAGCGGCGTGGCGCCAGTGTTGGTCAGCTGCCAGTCCTGCCCGGCCACCAGCTCCAGCGCGGCGTGCTGGCCCACATCCTGCGGGCCCACGCGCAGGCTGTCGCCCACAAAGAAGTACAGCATGCGGCGCGTGCCCTGGCCGCGCGCGGCGGGCAGCGTCCACTGCGCGCCGGGGTCCATGTGCAGCGTCCAGATGGCCACATCGCCCTCGGGCTGCGAAGCCCAGGACTCGGGTGGCGGCGCCAGCGGCGCGGGCGCGCCGGGCAGGGCGCCCGCCACCACCGTCACCGTGGTGGCGCGACCTGCATCGTCGTGGTGGACCAGGCGCGGAATGCGCTCGTTCCACAGCATGGTGAAGTGCGGCTCCACCATCTTGTTCTTCGCGGGCAGGTTCAGCCAGATCTGGAACAGCTCCAGCGGGTTGGGCTCGGTGGCGTTGAGCAGCGGGAACATCTCTGAATGCACGATGCCCTTGCCCGCCGTGACCCACTGCACATCGCCCCCGCCAAAGCGCGCGGCGGCGCCCAGCGAGTCGGAATGGTCGATGAGGCCCTTGCGCACGAGGGTCACGGTTTCAAAGCCCCGGTGCGGGTGGCCCGGAAAGCCCGGCACCGTGTCGCCGTGGTACATGCTCCAGCCATCCTTGCGGCTGAAGTCGCTGCCGATCTGGCGGCCCTCCAGCGACACGGCGGGCGCAAATGCGCCATTGCTTGCGGGATAGGCGTCGTCATGGTGGGCGCAGAACAGGAACGGGTCCATCGTGGGCCACAGCGGACCCAGCGCCTGGGCCTGCACGACGGGCAGGCTGGCGGCAGACGAAGACACGGTGGGGGAGGACGACATCAAGGACTCCTTGGGTTTGCGCCACCGGCTATCGGGCAGCACGCCTGCCAAAGATAAGGCCAGCGGCCGCTTTCAGAAGTGCGCTGGGTGGAACAGTGCGGTGCGGCATACAGGACAGTGCCGCACAGCGTGCGCACACAGCTTCGTCACCATTTCAAGCCAAAATGACTGCATGCGCTAGTGGAATATGCCCAATCAGCTATCAATTAAATAGCGCCCTATCTCCTCATACGGCACCCGCGTGGGAAGGCGCGGCGGCGGACGGTGGCGGTGCTGGGCGCAACACGAAACCACCCAGCATGGCGGCCACCAGCGAGCACAAGGCCGACACCCAGAACGCCAGCTGGTAGCCCGCATTGAGCGCCTGCTGCACGCTGGCCCCGGCCTGGCGCAGGTGGTCGGTGCGCGCATCGGCCAGGCTGGCCAAGATGGCGAGGCCCAGGGCGCCRCCCATCATGAAGGCCGTGTTSACCACSCCCGAGGCCAGSCCCGAGTCTTCGGGCTTCACATCGCCCATGGCGGCCAGCAGCAGCGGGTTGAGCGCAATGCCGGCGCCCACGCCCAGCAGCAGCATGCCGGGCAGCACGTGGATCACAAACCGCCCCTCGGTGGGCGCGAGTGCAAACAGGGCCAGGCCCACCGCCGCCAGCAGCAGCCCCCAGCCCAGCGTGCGGCAAATGCCAAAACGCATCACCACCCAGGCCGACAGCCCCAGCGAGCAGCCCGCCATGATGAGATTGGACGGCAGGAACGCCAGGCCCACCTGCATGGCGTCGTAGCCCAGCACCAGCTGCATGTASAGCGCSGAMAKRAAGAACCACGCRAACATSGMSGCCGCCCACAGCACGCCCACCACGTTGGAGATGGCCAAATTGCGCAGCCGCAACAGCGGCAGGGGCACCAGCGGCGCAGCCACATGCGACTCGATGAACAAAAAAGCCGCCAGCAGCGCCGCCGCAGCCCCCAGCAGCCCCAGCGACTGCAGCGAGGTCCAGCCCGCCGCGTTGCCGTTGACGATGGCGTACACCGCGAGCATCAGCGACGCGGTGATGGTGACGGCGCCCGCCAAGTCCAGCCGCTGTCCGTGGGCCTGCCCCTTGCCGCCCGGCAGCAGCGCCAGGCAGGCCAGGTAGATGGCCACGCCCACGGGGATGTTGACCAGAAAGATCCAGTGCCAGCTCAATGCGCTGGTGAGCACCCCGCCCAACAGCACCCCAATGCTGCCCCCCCCGGCACACACAAAGCCGTAGACACCCATGGCGCGCGCTCGCTCGCCGGGCTCGGTGAACAGATTCATGATGAGCGACAACGCCACGGCCGACACCACCGCGCCGCCCACGCCCTGCACCGCGCGCGCCGCCACCAGCAGCCCCTGCGTATTGGCCAACCCGCAGGCCAGCGATGCGATGGTGAACAGCGTGATGCCCGCCAGGAACAGCCGCCGGTGGCCGTACAGATCGCCTAGCCGCCCACCCAGCAGCAGGCAGCCGCCAAAGGTAAGCATGTAGGCGTTGACCACCCACACCAGCGAGGTTTCGGTAAAGCCCAGGTCGGCCTTGATGCTGGGCAGCGCGACATTCACGATGGTGGTGTCGAGCACGATCATCAGCTCGCCCAGGCACAGCAGGATGAGTGCGGGCCAGCGAGCGCGGCCTTCGATACGGAGGGTCATGGGACAGCGGAAATCAGAAGAGATGGACAGCGCAGTGTGTCACGCGCGTTGCGCTTGGGACTGGCGGAGTTCCACGCCAGTCCACCGGTTGCTCCCCCACCAGGGGGAAGCCGCGCAGCGGCTCAGGGGGTTCTCGTGTACTTGGCTTGCATGAACTGCTTCCAGCTGCCGTCCGGCTGCTGGCCGAATGAGGTGAGCGTGCGCTCATTGGCGCTGACGAGGGTGATCACGTCCCGGTAGCGCACGGTGACGCCATCGTTCTTGAAGCTGGGGCCTTCGGTCTCCAGCGTCAGCACCTTCTGGTCCGCATCGAGCGTGCCACGGTACACCCACAGGTGGGTCATCATCGAGCCCACCCAGGTGCCGACGAACGCCTGCTGGCCCGGGTCGTAGCCCAGCGTCATCAGCATGCGGGCGTCGCCGCCCCCGCCGGGCATGGAGCCCGCCCCTTCGCAGAGCACCCACAGGCTGCCCAGCGCGCGCACTTGCTCGGTGCCCCGGCTTTGCGCGGGGGGTTCGCCTGGGCCCATGTCGGCCAGGGATTCGCAGGTCCAGTCGCCCAGCAGCTGCTGCAGCCAGCGATGCATGGCGTGGGGTTCGGGGTTCATCATGGGATGCTCCTGGTGTCGTGGTGCGGGCGCTGCTCAGTCGCGGTCGGGCGCACCGAGCGGAAAGTAGTGGCGGTAGGGGCGCCCGCCCTCCACCGCGCGTGCAAACGAGGGGCGCGCCAGCAGCCGGGCACGGTACGTGCGCAGCTGCGGGTAGGTGGCCGCGATGGGGTGCGTCCAGTCGGCATAGAACAGCGAGGGCGCCGCAGCGCAGTCGGCCAGCGAGAACGGCTCGCCCGCCGCCCAGGTGCGCCCTGCCCACATGCCCTCCAGCCAGGCGTAGGCTTTCTCCAGCTTCTCCGCAGCCCAGGCCACGCCTTCTGCCTTGCGCTCGGCGTTGCCGGTCAGCGCGGCATTGACCGCGTGCTGCACCGGGGCCATCACGTGCAGGTCAAAGAAGCGGTCCATGAAGCGCACGTCCAGTGCCGCCCGGGGGTCGGCAGGAATCAGCGGCACGGGCCCCGGGTGCGCGAGCTGCAGGTGCTCGATCACGATGCTGCTTTCGACCACCGCGTGGTCACCGTCCACCAGCACCGGAAACTTCGCCAGCGGCCAGTGGCGCAACCAGTCGGCCGAATGGCTGACGGGCTCTGCGGGGTCGAGATTGAGCAGTTCGAACGATGTCCCGTTCTCGTACAGCGCGATCAGCACCTTCTGGGTGTAGGACGAAAAAGGGTGGCCATAGAGAGCGAGCATGCGGGTTCCTGTGGGGGAGTCGGTGGGGGTGATAGCGGTTGCACTCATTCAGGGGCCACCACCATCCAGGGCACGCCAAAGCGGTCGGCCACCATGCCAAACGCCTGCGAGAAAAAGGTCTTGCTGAGCGGCATCTGCACCTTGCCACCATCGGCCAGCGCGTCGAAATAGCGTTTGGCATCGGCCGCAGTGGCGGGGCTCAGCGCCAGCGAGATGCCCTGGAAGTTCGCGTGGCCCGAGCCCATGCCGTCCGACGCCATGATCTGCGTGTCGCCCACGGTGAACGAGGCGTGCATGACCATCTCGGGCGTGGGGCCCGGGCCGCTGCCATCGGCGCAGCCCTCGCCGGCGGCGGGCTCGGGGTTGTCCTTGTAGCGCATGAGCATGGTGACTTGGGCGCCCAAAGCGTGGCGGTAAAACTCCAGCGCTTCATCGCAGCGGCCTTCGAACATCAGGTAGGGCTCGACTTTCATGGGGGTCTCCTGGGGAACATGGACGGGGCAGGAAGGGTTTCGGCGCGCAATTGTGAACACCGTCCACAAACAATAACAAAGATAATGGACAGTGTCCACATCCCAACGATCCATGACCGTAAGCACCCGCAACAAAGCTGCCCCCTCCAGCGCACCCGCCGCACGCGCCACCTACCGCCACGGGGATCTGCACCGTGCGCTGCTGGACGCGGGCATCGAACTGGCGCGCCAGGGCGGGCCGGATGCGGTGGTGCTGCGCGAGGCCACACGCCGCGCGGGTGTGGCACCCAATGCGGCCTACCGCCATTTCGCCAACCGCGACGACCTGCTGGGCGCCGTGCGCGCCGCTGCCGTGGCCGCCGCCGCGCGGTCCATGGAGGCCGAGCTGGCCCTTGTGCCCACCACCGGCACGCCCACCGAGCAGGCCCACGCCAAGGTGCGCGCCGTGGGCGCCGGCTACCTGCGGTTTGCGCACACCGAGACAGGGCTCTTTCGTACCGCCTTCGGTGGCCGCTTCACGGTGCAGCAAACCCCCGACCCCGCCATGGGCGGTGCCACGGGGCTGAACCCCTTCCAGCACCTGAGCGCCGCACTGGACGACCTGGTGGCCGCGGGCGCCCTGCCGCCCGGGCGCCGCCCCGGCGCCGAATACCTGGCCTGGTCSRCCGTGCAYGGCMTGGCGCTGCTGGCCATCGACGGGCCGCTGCGCGGCACGCCCCAGCAAATGCTGGACCTGCTGGGCCAGCGGTTGCTGGACATGGTGGAACGGGGGCTTTGAGCGCACCGCGCACGCCGGGTCCACTCAAGAACTGCCTTGGAACAGGCTTCGATGATCCTATGGGCCGGTAGCGCCCACAAACAATGCCCTTGCTGCTATCTAATTTGCAGCAGATATTTCCCATGCCTCATCCGGCCGCCAGCCCATACAGCCGCGCCGTGGCCTGCACCCGCGCCACCAGCGCGCGGCGCAATGCCACGGGCCGCAGCACTTCCACCTGCGGCGACAACCGCATCAGCTGCCCGCAGGCATGCTCCACCGACTCGATGGGGATCGTCACGGCCGTGCGGCCGTCCTTGCGGCGGGACGGAGGGGCGGCGGCCACCGCTCGGGCCACGGCGCTGCTGAGCGCGCGCAGACCGCGCAACCCGTCGGGCGTGGCCAGCAGTGCGGCCTCGCCCGTGTACAGGCCTGACTCAAAACGCCGGATCGACGCGGCCCAGTAGCCCGGCAGGTCAAAGCGTGCGGGGCGCCTGGCTGGTTGGTCCAGCGCCGTGGCCGCGAGGATGTTCGACACCCGGTAGGTGCGGGGCCCGCGCGTGTCGGCTCCCGTGGGCAAGGCCACCAGGTACCACACGCCCGCTTTCAGCACCAGGCCCAGCGGGCTCACCGTGCGCTCTGCCGTGCGCGCCCAGCCCTCATAGCGCAGGGTGATCTGGTGGCCACTCCATACGGCGGCTGCCACCGTGGGCAAATGCGGCGTGGGGTCGCTCTCGCGGTACCAATCCACGGGGTCCAGGTGCAGGCGCGTGCTCACGCGCTGCGCGTCGTCGCGCCAGGCGGCGGGCAGTGCGGCCAGCAGCTTCAGGCGCGCCCCCGCCACATCGCCGCCCAGGCCCAGGTCCTGCGCAGGGCCGGGCAGGCCGCTCAAGAAAACGGCCTGCGCCTCCGACGGCGTGAGGCCTGTGAGCGTGGTCTTCCAGCCCGGCAGCAGCGCAAAGCCACCATGGCGCCCCCGCTCGGCATAGATGGGCACGCCCGCAGCGCTGAGCTGGTCCACATCGCGGTACAGCGTGCGCACCGACACCTCCAGCGCCTCGGCCAGCGCCTGCGCGCTCATGCGGCCACGCGTCTCCAGCAACATCTGAAGGGACAACAAACGGCTGGCGCGCATGGGTTTTGGCAGGGGTGGTGCAAAAAGACAGAACACCAAAGATAGCGCAAATACCTGCCATGGGTTGGCAGGTATCGGTGCGCACACTGCAGGCCTGTCTTGGCCTTGTTGCCCTCCCTACCTTTTCAGGAGCCCCCAATGCTCACCACCGATCCCCACGCCATCGTCGAACTGCGCCAGTACACCTTGCACCCCCAACAGCGCGAGGTGCTCATCGACCTGTTCGACCGGGAGTTTGTGGAAACCCAGGAGGCGCTCGGCATGCGCGTGCTGGGCCAGTTCCGCGACCTRGACCGGCCCGACCGGTTCGTCTGGCTGCGCAGCTTTGCCGACATGCAGGCGCGCCACCGCGCGCTGGAGGGCTTCTATGGCGGCCCCGTGTGGGCGGCACACCGCAACGCCGCCAATGCGACCATGATCGATTCGGACAACGTGCACCTGCTCTGCCCCGCCTGGCCCGGCGCCACGACGGCCCTGCCACACCATGCAAGGCCGCAGCCCGGCGCGCAGGGTGCCACCGCTGGCGTCCTGCAGGTCGCCGTGTTGCCGTTGCGTGAGCCCGCCACACCACCACTGCTGGACTTCTGCCGCCACCGCATGACGCCCACCCTGCAGCGCGGTGGCGCGCGCCAGATCGCCTGGTTCTGCACCGAGCCCAGCCCCAACACGTTTGCCCGCCTGCCGGTACGCGAAGGCGAACCCGTTCTGGTGGGCCTGGCCCTGTTTGGCGACGAGGCTGCGCTGACATCGTTTACCGACAGCGGGGTCTGGGCGCGTGACGTGGTGCCCGGTCTTGCGCCCTGGCTGGCGGCAGAGCCCGAGGTGCTCCGCCTGCAGCCCACCGCGCGCTCGGCGCTGCATGCGTGACGCACCGCACACCTCTCCCCTGACGCATCAACCACCACGGAGCCCCACCATGTCCACCTCAGCCCGCCTCACTCCCATCCCGTCGCCCACCGTGGCGCCCAGCGCTGCGCGCGACTTCGACTTTCTCATGGGCCCCTGGCGCATTCGCAACACGCGGCTGGTGCGCCGGCTCGCGGGCTGCCACGACTGGGAGGTGTTTGACGCCACGGGCACCGCACGTCCATTGCCCGGTGGCATCGGCAACTTCGACGACTTCACGCCGCTGGCATGGAAGCCCGGCTACGTGGGCATGGCACTGCGTGTGTTCAGCCCCGTGACGCAGCGCTGGAGCATCTACTGGCTGGACAACCTCACGGGCGGCCTGGACCCGGCCAACGGCCTGCTGCTGCCGCCCGTGGTAGGCGGCTTCCAGGGCGGTGTGGGCCTGTTTGAAGGCGAGGAGCTGTTCGAGGGCCGCCCGGTGCGCGTGCGCTTCGAGTGGTCGCAGATGCACACCGGCGCCCCGCGCTGGCAGCAGGCGTTTTCGGACGATGGCGGCGCGACCTGGGAGGTGAACTGGGTGATGGAGTTTGCACGGCCTGTGTGAGCGTGGTCAGCCCCCAGCACCAGGCCCAAAAATGGGAGACCCAACAGCCCCTGCCGCCTGATGGCAGGGTGCTGCCAGCTACCCCAAGAGGAGCAGGGACTCACGCCGCCTGAAGCGCGGCTTCCTGCACCGGGAAGTCTGTGGACGCCGCCACCGCACGCCACTGCGCCGTCTCTTTTGCCACGAAGGCATGTTTATCAGCAATGGTTTGGAGCGTGTCCGTGCCCAGCGGCAGGCGCAGCGGCGGCGTGGGGCTGGCCACCAGCTGCATCACGGCCTGGGCCAGGCGCACCGGGTCCCCGGGCTGGTTCAGGTTGATGCGGCGGGCGGCTTCGCGCACGGCACCGGCGCTCTCGGCGTAGTCGTCCAGCACGCTGGGCGACACGGCCAGCGAGGCGCTGTCCAGAAACTCGGTGCGAAAGTACCCCGGCTCCACCACCGTGGCGTGGATGCCCAGCGGCGCCAGCTCGGCATGCAGCGCCTCGGTGATGCCCTCGACCGCAAACTTGGTGGAGCAGTACAGACCAAACCCGGCGGCCGACTGCACACCGCCCAGCGACGAGATGTTGACCACATGCCCGGCGCGGCGCGCGCGCATGGTGGGCAGCACGGCGCGGGTCACATGCAGCAGGCCGAACACGTTGGTGTCGTACAGGCGCCGCACCTCGTCGGCGGTGGCCTCTTCCACCGCGCCCAGCAGGCCGTAGCCTGCGTTGTTGACCAGCACGTCGATGCGGCCGAAGCGGTCGAGCGCCGCGCCTACGGCATGGCGGGCCTGGGCCTCGTCGGTCACGTCCAGCGCCAGGGGCAGCAGGGCATCGTGTGCGCCCAAGCGCTTTTCAACCGAGGCGGCATCGCGTGATGTGGCGATGACGGCATCGCCCTGGGCCAGCGCAGCCTCGGCAATGCGCGCGCCGATGCCACGCGAGGCGCCGGTGATCAGCCAGACGCGGGGGTACGAAGAACGGGTGGTGGTCGTGGCTGTGGTGGGGGTGGTGTGTGCGGCGTTCATGGTTGGTCCTTGAGGTGGTGTTGAGCAATGGGCGGTGCCCATGGCGGTGAACTTTAGGCAAGCCATTGCCATGCGACTAGCCCATAATCTCTGGATTCATTCGCAAGCAATGCTTGCCAATCCACCACGCAGCCGCCCCGCACAATGCCTGTCCACCATGGCCATCAATGAACTGCGCGCCATCGCCAACTTCGTCAAGGCCGCCGAGCTGGGCAGCCTGCGCCAGGCGGCGGCCGCACAGGGCATCACGCCGCAGGCGTCCAGCCAGCTGCTGGTGCAGCTCGAATCGCACCTGGGCGTGCGACTGTTCCACCGCACCACGCGSMGCCTGAGCCTGACCGAAGAAGGGCGCCAGTTCCTGGTGTCGGCGCAGCCGGGCCTGGCCACGCTGCAGCAGGCGGTGCAGGGCGCGCGGCGCGGGCGCGAGGCAATGGCGGGGCCGCTGCGCATCGTGGCGCCGCGCTCCATCCTGCTGGAGGTGATCTGGCCGGTGCTTGACGAGTTCTGCCGCCGCCACCCGCTGGTGGAGCCCGATGTGCAGCTGGACGACCGCATCGACAACTGGGTGGAAGACCGCGTGGACGTGGGCTTCCGCTCGGGCTACCCGCCCGAGGGTGGCGTGGTGGCGCGGCGGCTGCTCACGCTGCAGCTCATCGTTTGCGCCGCGCCCGCCTACATCGCACGCCACGGTGCGCCGGCCAGCATCGACGACCTGGCGCAGCACCGCTGCAGCGGCTTTCGCCATGCATCCACCGGCAAGCCCATGCCCTGGGAGTTCCAGGTGGGCGACGACATCGTGGCGCGCACCATCCACCCCACCTTCTGCACCAACGACATCGAGGTGGAGGCCCGTGCGGTGCTGGGCGGCCACGCGGTGGGCCAGCTGGTGGGCGTGACGGCCGCGCCGCTGGTGCGCAGCGGCCAGCTGGTGCCGCTGCTGCCCCAGCATGTGGCGCAGCACCTCGCGCTCTACGTGTACTACGGCAGCCGCACGGCGCTGCCAGCGCGCGTGCGGGCCTTCATCGACCTGGCGGTGGAGATGGTGGCCCACAACCCCGCCCACCTGCTCACACCCAAAGAGCTGGCGACCCACGGCCCGGCTGTACAGAAAAAGCCCCGGGCGCGAAAGCCCACGCCGTGAGCGCCGTGCTGACAGCTCAGAAGGTGTGAACGGATCCGGCGTGTCCGAGCAGGCCGCTAAAACACGGCCGGTCTAGGCGCAAAGCACAGCCATAGCGCGGGCTATGGCGAGCATTTGCAACGACCAGCGGACGTGTTTTGGCGGGATGAGCGGGCATGATGGGTTCGTTCACACCTTCTCAGGCCGCAAACCCGCCGTCGATCAACAAGCTCGCCCCCGTCACCATGCCCGACTCCGGCCCCGCCAGGTAGGCCACCATGCCCGCGATCTCATCGGGGTGGGCATGGCGGCTCAGGGCCATCAGGCCGTGCATGTCGCCCGCCATGGGGCCGTCGGCGGGGTTCATGTCGGTGTTCACGGGGCCGGGCTGCACGTTGTTCACGGTGATGCCACGCGGGCCCAGGTCGCGCGCCAGGCCCTTGGTCAGGCCCACGATGGCGGCCTTGCTCATGCCGTACACGCTAAATCCGGCCCATGGCACGCGGTCGGAGTTGGTGCTGCCGATGGTGATCACGCGGCCATAGGCACCGCCTTGTCCCATGTGGCGCACGGCGGCCTGGGTGGCTACGAACACGGCGCGCACGTTGACGTTGAGCGTGTGGTCAAAGTCGGCCAGCGCAAAGCTGCCGATTTCACCCGCGATGGCGACGCCCGCGTTGTTGACGAGGATGTCCAGGCGGCCCAGCTCGCGCGCGGCGCGGTCCACCGCCTGCGTGAGGGCGACGGCATCGGCGCTGTCGGCCTGCAGGGCCAGGGCCTTGCCGCCGCTCGCAGCAATGTCCTCCACCAGCGCCTGCGCAGGCGCTGCAGAGCTACTGTAGGTGAAGGCCACGGCCGCCCCGTCGCGCGCCAGACGCCGCACGATGGCCGCGCCAATGCCGCGCGCGCCGCCGGTGACGAGCGCGACCTTGCCCGCCAGCGGGCGACCAGGCGATGAAGGGGCGGAGACCGGGGATGTTTCAGACACAGAAGGCATGGTGTTGTTTCTCCAACGAGATGTATGCAGAAAATGGTTCGCAACCGAACCGGGAAGACCTGCAGTGTCAGAAAAACACTCATGCTCCGGTAGCCATGAATGGGCTGTATATCTTTCAACCCTTGGTTGAAAATACACCGCATGCAGCCCCTCAGCCACCTTGAATCCTTCGTACAGTCCGCCCAGGCGGGCAGCTTTTCGGCCGCCGCACGGCTCATGGGCCTGACGCCCGCCGCCGTGAGCAAGAACGTGGCGAGGCTGGAGGCCAGCCTGGGCGTGCGGCTGTTCCAGCGCAGCACGCGCAGTCTCACGCTGACCGAGGGCGGGCAGCGCCTCCTGGCGCAAGTGGGCCCGCCACTCACCGCACTGGCCGATGCGGTGGACCACGCGGCCGAGGCCGAGCAGCAGCCTGCGGGCACGCTCAAGGTCAGCATGGGCCAGGCCTTTGGCCGCGCGTACCTGGTGCCGCTGCTCACCGAGTTCCTGCAGCGCTACCCGGCCATCCAGCCCGACTGGCGCTTTGAGAACCGGCAGGTGGACTTGATCGGCGAGGGCTTTGACGCCGGCATTGGCGGCGGCCTGAACCTGAACCCCGACATGGTGGCGCGCACGCTGGGTCCCATCCACCTGGTGGTTGTGGCCGCGCCTGCGCTGCTGCAGGGCCGCAAGCGGGCACCACGCCACCCGGCGGACCTGGCGCAGTGGGATGGCATTGCACGGCGCAACATCCGCACCGGGCGCATCAACCTCACCACGCTGCGCAACAAGGCGGGCGATGCCGCCCCCGTGGAGCTGCGCCCGCGCGTCGTGTTCGACGACCCCGAGGCCATGTGCCAGGCCGCGCTGATGGGCCTGGGCCTGGCCGTGCTGCCCATGCCGTTTGCGCAGCCCTGGCTGGCGCGGGGCGACCTGGTGCGGGTGCTGCCCGGCTGGTGGGCCGATGCAGGTCCGACCTCGCTGTACTACCCSAGCAAGAAGCTGCTGCCCGCCCGCACCCGGGTGTTTGTGGACTTTGTGCTGGAGCAGTTCAGCGCGCGCGGGTTTGCGCAGCGGGTGCGCGGGGACTGACCGGCACAGAGGCAGGGCCAAGCCGCGGCAGCGTGGTGGCAATAATGGGCCTTTGCAACCGCTCTGGACCACCGTCATGCCCCAACACATCGGCATCGTGGGCTGCTCCGCCGAAGGTGCCGCCCTGTGTTACCGCACCCTGTGCGCCGAAGGCGCCGCATTGCTGGGCCGCCCGCATGCGCACCCCGAAGTGACGCTGCACACGCCGTCGCTGGCCGACTATGTGGACTGCCTGGACCGGCATGACCTGCAAGGCGTGGCCGACCTGATGCTGGCCTCCGCCCACAAACTGGCGCGTGCAGGCGCAGATTTTCTGATCTGCCCCGACAACACCATCCACCAGGCGATGGACCGGGTGCTGCCCCACTCGCCGCTGCCCTGGCTGCACATTGCCGAAGTGGTGGCGGCCGAGGCAGCAGCGCGCGGCCACCGGCGCCTGGCGCTCACCGGCACGCGGTGGCTGGTGGACAGCAGCGTGTACCCCGATGCGCTGCAGGCCCGGGGCCTGCAATGGGTGCGCCCCACCGAGGCCGAGCGCAGCGAGATCAACCGCATCATCATGGACGAACTGGTGCCCGGCATCATCCGCCCCGAGGGCGTGGCCATGTTCCAGCAGATCATCGCACGCATGCAGCGCGAGGACGGCTGCGATGCCGTGGTGCTGGGCTGCACCGAGATCCCGCTGATCCTGAGCGACGCCAACTCCCCGCTGCCCACGCTGGACTCCACCCGCCTGCTGGCCCGTGCCGCGCTGCGGCGGGCCGTGCAAGCGGACTGAACGCAACTACTTGAGCCGCTGCGCCACCACCGCATCCAGCGAGGCCATGAAGGTCTCCACGGCCCGCGTGTAGGCGCTCTCCAGGCCCAGCTGCGCGTTGATCTCGCCGTGGGTCAGCTCCTGCGGCAGCACCTCGGCACGGCCGCCCAGGTCGCGCACGCGGCGGGCCATGCCCTGGGCCTGCAGGCAGGGGTGGTCGGGGCGCTCGGTGGAACAGACCAACTGGAACGGCGGCACCGGCCCCGACAGCGCGTGGTACGGCGACACTGCGGCCCAGAACAACGGGTTGGCGCCCATCACTTCGTCATAGAACGGGTAGTGCGGCGCGGTCATCACCACCGGCACATTGAGCGCCGCGCTGTCCAGCGACACGGTGCCCAGCCAGGGCCACGCCCCCTCGCGCTGGGCCAGGGTGGGCGACGCATTGATGAGCGACACCAGGTGCGCGCCGGCCGAGTGCCCCATCAGGATGAACCGCGATGCATCGGCGCCCCAGCTGGCGGCGCGGCTTTGCGCGGCGGCCAGCGCCATGGCCACGTCCTGCGCCTCCTGCAGCACGTTCACGGTGGGGTACAGGCGGTAGTTCACCGAGATGAACACAAAGCCCTTGGGCACCCAGCGCGCCACCTTCTCCTGCACCACGCGGGACATGGCCTTGTCGCCCGTGCGCCAGGCGCCGCCATGCACCATGAAGATCACCGGCGCGCGCGTACCACTGGCCACCGCAGCACTGCTGGCGGCGTCGCCAGCAGCGGGCAGGTAGACATCCATGCGCTGCAGCGGGTCCGCACCATAGGGCACATCGGCCACGCGCTGCACACCGGCGGGCAAGGCCGCAGCGGTGTCGCGCACCTGCGCGAAAGGCCCCAGCCCCCGCAGCTGGGCGTGGGCGGGTGGGGTCAACACGGCGGCCAGCGCGCACAGCGCTGCGCCCAGGCCTGTGCGCAGGGGGGCCAATGCAAAGAGTGGGCTTGAAGGACGGGACATGCGGGATCTCCTGGCTCAATGAATGGAAGGTAATGGATCAGGGCCGCGCGGGGCAGGCCATGGGGGCGCCGCTGGCGTCAAAGCAGCTGGCGCTGCGGGTGCGGCCGGTGTCCGCGGTGTACGAGCTGCTGGTCTGCACGCTGTTGCCAGTGGCTGCGCTGGTGGCCGTGGTGGTGCGGCCCTGGGTCAGGCTGCCGTCGGCGCTGCGCGTAGCGGCGCCCGTGCTCTGCAGCGTGCCCCGGTCGCCCTGAGCGGCCAAGGTGCTGCTGTGGCTGGCCGTGCCATCGGCATTCCTTGCGCTCTGGCCCTGGCGCACAGCCATGGCGCCGTTGGGGCCCACCACGGCAGCGCCGCTGCGCACACTGCCGTGGCCCTGGCCGTCGGTGGACACGCTGCGGCCGCGCAGCACGCCCCCACCGCCCGGCGCTGCGCGGACCACGCCGGTGCGGGCGGTGGTGCTGCCGTCGGCGTTGTGCTCCACCGTGTGGCGGCTGCGTGCGTTGGCATCGTTCGCTGCCAGAAGCAACAGTGCCGCCACGGCCAAGGCGGCCAGCAGCATGGCCCGGTAAGTGGCAACAGGGGCGGTCGGTGTCGGGACGGAAGGGAACATGGCGGTAGGCTCCTTGCAACAGAACAGGGGGTACGAAGCAGCGGGGTGCTGCGCTGGCCTGAACTATGGCCGCCAGGTATGAGCCAGTTGTGGCGCCCGCTGCACGATGTATGACAAAGCATGACAAACCACCGGCGCGTGTCATGCGTTGTCATGCACCGGAGCACCTGCCCGCGCTGGCACCCGGTGTTTTCGGCCCTACCATTGGCACGCAGCCTTGGCTGCACCCACCCGCTGCCACACCCACACACCGCCCCATGACGGAAGCCCTGGCCAAGATCCTGGTCGCCGACGACGAACCCGACCTGCGTGCGCTGCTGCAGCGCTACCTGAGCGACCAGGGCTACAGCGTACGCACGGTCGATGGCGCGGGCCCGCTCGATGTGCTGCTGCAGCGCGAGCGCTTTGATGTGCTGGTGCTCGACGTGATGATGCCGGGCGAGGATGGCCTGTCGATCTGCCGCCGCCTGCGCGCGCAGGGCGAGACCATTCCCATCCTGATGCTCACGGCCAGGGGCGACCCCGTGGACCGCATCGTGGGCCTGGAGATGGGCGCCGACGACTACCTGCCCAAGCCCTTCAACCCGCGCGAGCTGCTGGCCCGCATCCAGGCCATGGTGCGCCGCCAGCGCCTGCTGGGTGCGCACACCGGGCCGCGCCAGACGGGCGGGCACATCGCGTTTGGCGCATTCACGCTGTGGCTGGACGAGCGCCGGCTTGAGCGCAACGGTGGCGAGGACGGCCAAGGTGCGCAAGACGTGCCCCTGACCACGGGCGAATTCGCGCTGCTGCAGGCGCTGGCACAGCAACCGCACCGGCCCCTGGGCCGTGACCGGCTCATCGCACTGGCCTATGGCCCCGACCACACGGCCACCGACCGCAGCATCGATGTGCAGGTGATGCGCCTGCGCAAACTCATCGAGGCCGACCCTGCCCAGCCGCGCCACATCCGCACCGTGTGGGGCGTGGGCTATGTGTTTGTGCCCGATGGCGCAGCGCCGGGCGGCGGAGGCAGGGCATGACGCCCCGTGCCACACCCCAGGCCGCCGGGGGCTGGTGGCCGCGCAGCCTGCTCGGGCGCAACCTGCTGCTGATGGCAGTGCTGATCGTGCTGGGCCAGCTGGTGGCGGCCGTGCTGGTGCGGCAGATGATCTTTCAGCCCCGCGTGGCACAGGTGGCCGATGGCGTGGCGCGCAATGTGGGCGCGCTGCGCGCAGGGCTGCAGGCGCTGCCCCCGGCACAGCGGGCCGCGTTTGTCGAGGCCTTCAACCAACAGGCCGTGCGGTCGGCCCCGCCGGTGGCGGTGGAGAACGCTGCGCGGCATGCGCTGCTGTCGCCCATGGAGCGGCAGTTTGTGCAGGCGGTGTCGCGCCGCCTGGGGGTGGACGATGCGACAACAAGCACATCGCAACCCGTATGGCGCCGCGACAGCACCGGCGTGCTGGCCCTGCGTGTGGTGCACCAGGGGCCGCAGGGGGCGGAGACCTATTGGCTGAACCTGCCCAGCGTATTCCCCACGCGCGAGTTCACCGGCGCCTGGCTGGCCGCCACGCTGGCCAGCATGCTGTTGGCGCTGCTGGGGGCCTGGTGGCTGCAGCGGCACATCAACCGCCCGCTGGCGCAGGTGGTGGCGGCGGCCCGGCAGCTGGCACAGGGCCAGCCGCCCGCACCGCTGCCCGAGGACGGACCCGAAGAAATCGCCACCGTGGGCCGCAGCTTCAATCACATGGCGCACAGCCTGGCCGCTGCCGAGCAGGAACGCGCGCTGATGCTGGCCGGTGTGTCGCACGACCTGCGCACCCCGCTGACCAAGCTGCGCCTGGGCGTGGAGATTGCCGGTGCACAGGTGGATGCCCCGCTGGCCGCGAGCATGGCCCGCAGCATCGACGAGATGGACGAGATCGTGGGCCAGTTCCTGCAGTTTGCGCGGGTCGGTTCCAGCGCAGGCGAGGCCGAGGTGCCCACCCCGGCATCGCTCAACGACCTGGCCCAGGCCGTGGCCGAGGCGCAGGCCGACCATGGGCGCACCGTGCGGCTGGCGCTGGGCACGCTGCCCGACGTGCTGGTGCGCCCCCAGGCCCTGCGCCGCGCGCTGGACAACCTGGTGGAAAACGCCTGGCGCCACGGCACGCCGCCGGTGCTGCTGCGCACGGGGGCGGATGCCGACGGCGTGTGGCTGGAGGTGCAGGACCAGGGCCCCGGCATCGCTCCGGCAGAGCTGGACCGCATCCGCCAGCCCTTTGCGCGCGGCGATGGCGCGGCACGCTCGGGCGCGCCGGGCGCGGGGCTGGGCCTGGCCATCGTGGAACGCGTGGTGCGCAGCCACGGCGGGCGGCTGGAGCTGTTCAGCACGCCGGGCGCGGGGCTGCGCGCGCGGCTGGTACTGCCGCGGGGCGGGCAGGCCTGAGAGGTTGATGCCACCGGACGCGCCCTGCGCACGCCCTGGGCGTGCTGCGCACTGAGAATTCAGCGAAAAGTGCCGTAAGCGCTAGTGCGATATGCGGCGACCGCTCTTAAATCAATAGCAGTTCAGTGAACCCGGCATGCCCTCAGGCCACCGGCATCTTCAGCTTGCGGTACAGCGTCTGGCGGCTGATGCCCAGCTGGCGTGCGGCCTGCGACATGTTGCCGCGCGCGGCCTGCAGCGCCTGGTCGATGGCGGCCTGCGACAGCTGCTGCAGGCTCAGGCTGGCAGGCAGGCCGTCCACGCCCGGGCCCACTGCGGCGTCGCTGCGCGGCCCGGGGGGCACCGCCGTGAGGGCCTGCACCAGGTCGTCGGGCATGTGCTCCCAGCCCAGGGTGTCTTCGCCCTCGGCCAGCATGGCGCAGGCCGTGCGCAGCACGTTGGCCAGCTGGCGCAGGTTGCCGGGCCAGGGGTAGGCGGCCAGGCGGGCCAGCAGGTCGGGCGCCACCTGTACCTCAAAACCCAGGCCCTGCTCCGTGGCCAGGTTGGCCAGCAGGCGCTGCAGCAGCGCCACAAAGTCGCTGCGCTCGCGCAGCGCSGGCAGTTGCACGGTGAGGCCGTTGATGCGGTAGTACAGGTCTTGCCGAAAGCGGCCTTGTTCCGCCGCCTGCATGAGCTGGTTGTGCGTGGCGCAGACCAGTGCAAAGTCCACCGGCACGGCCTTACTGGCGCCCACGGGCGTCACGCTGCGCTCTTGCAGCACACGCAGCAGACGGGTCTGCAGGGCCAGCGGCATGTCGCCGATTTCGTCGAGAAACAGCGTGCCGCCATGGGCCTCGCGCAGGCGGCCCAGGTGGCCCTCCTTGCGCGCGCCGGTGAAGGCACCGGCCACATGGCCGAAGAGTTCGGATTCGATCAGGTGCTCGGGAATGGCTGCGCAGTTGATGGCCACAAACGGCGCATCGCGGCGCGGGCCGCTGGCGTGCAGCGCGCGCGCAAACACCTCCTTGCCCACGCCCGACTCGCCCTGCACCAGCACCGCAATCGGTTTGCCCACCACGCGGCGGGCCTTGTCGGCGGCGGCGCGCCAGCGCGCGTCGCCGGTGTCCAGCCGCGCCAGGGCGTCTTGCTGGGACACCGCGGCAGCCGCAGCGGCGGGCCGTGTGGGGGTGGCGACCCAGGCGGCGTCCATCTGCACCTGGGCAAACAGCAAGGCGCCTTGCAGTGTGCGCAAGGCCTGCGGCTGCTGGGGGCGGCGCTTGTGGTGCGAGAGCAGGTCATCCAGCCGCACGTCCAGCACCCGCTCCAGCAAGGTGGCGCCCACGTCCCCCGCATGCAGGCCCAGCTGCGCCAGCGCCACGCGGTTGGCACCCACGATCCAGCCGTCGGCCGACACGGCCACGATGCCCTCGGCCACGCTGCCAATGCCCTCGGGCGCGCTGTGCAGATGCAGCCGGATGTTGCGTTTGCAGGCGGCCGCCAGCAGGCGGTTTTCGATCATGCGGGCGGCCGTGCTCACCAGGCCCAGCGTGTGGGCGTGGCCGTGGCGGTAGTCGCCCGAAATGTCGAGGATGCCCAGCAACTCGCCCGTGGCCGATAGGATGGGCGAAGCCGCGCAGGTGAGAAAGTTGTTGCGCTCCAGAAAATGCTCGCCGCCGTGCACCTCCACCGCGCAGGCCTCTGCCAGCGCCGTGCCGATGGCATTGGTGCCCCGGTGGGCCTCGTGCCAGGAGGCGCCGCTGGTCAGCGCCACGCGCTCGGCCTTGTCCACAAAGTACGGATCGCCCAGCGTGTGCATGAGCATGCCGCGCCGGTCGGCCAGCACCACCACGCTCTGGCTGTGGCGCACTTGCTCGAACAGGTATTCCATCACCGGCCGCGAATGCGCGAGCAGCTCGGGGTTGCTGGCCAGCACCTGGCGCAGCGTGCCGCTGCTGGGGTGGTCGATGGCCTGCGGCCGCCCGGTGGGCAGCAGGCCGGCCGCCATGCTGCGCGACCAGGAGCGCGCCAGGCGCTCGTCCACCAGGCCACTGGGGCACTGGCCAGAGTCCAGCAGGTGCTGGCGGGCCTGTCGCAGGGCGACGGGGGAAGTGTTGGGGCGCACGCTTTGTCTCCGTGCGGGCTCAGGGCGGCCCGCTTGTGGTGTGTGGGCCAGTATGGCGGGCTCGACGGCGCGGGGCAAGGGTGTGGGCGCAAGCGGTGTGCCAACTGTTCCATTTCGTGACAGGTGTCGCGGCCCGGCACACCGCGATGCGGGCGGCTGCAACAGGTGTCCGCCCTGGGCAGCCGAAAAAATCCAATGAAATCAACACTTCATGCGCCGTGGCCTGCTGGCATGTGTTTTGAGTAAGGGGTTGGCATCGGACAGGCTCCACCGAGTCCGCCCGATGCACACAACCATCGCAGGAGACAACACCATGACCGTGTACGCAGCCCCCGGCGCCGCTGGCGCCAAGATCACCTACAAGCCCCGTTACGACAACTTCATCGGCGGCAAATTCGTGCCGCCCGTCAAGGGCCAGTACTTTGATGTCATCACGCCCGTGAGCGGCAAGGTCTACACCCAGGCCGCGCGTTCCACGGCCGAAGACATCGAGCTGGCCCTGGACGCCGCGCACGCCGCCGCCGACAGCTGGGGCAAGACCGATGCCGCCACGCGCGCCAACATCCTGCTCAAGATCGCCAACCGCATCGAAGAAAACTTGGAGCGCCTGGCCTACGCCGAGACTGTGGACAACGGCAAGGCCATTCGCGAGACGCTGAACGCCGACATCCCGCTCACCGTGGACCACTTCCGCTACTTTGCGGGCTGCGTGCGTGCGCAAGAAGGCGCCTTGAGCAACATCGACGAGAACACCGTGGCGTACCACATCCAGGAACCGTTGGGCGTGGTGGGCCAGATCATTCCGTGGAACTTCCCCATCCTGATGGCGGCGTGGAAGCTGGCACCCGCGCTGGGTGCGGGCAACTGCGTGGTGCTCAAGCCTGCAGAGTCCACCCCCATCTCCATCCTCATCCTGGTGGAGTTGATTGCCGACCTGCTGCCGCCCGGCGTGCTCAACATCGTCAACGGCTACGGCCGCGAGGCGGGCATGCCGCTGGCGCAGAGCAAGCGCATCGCCAAGATCGCGTTCACCGGCTCCACGAGCACGGGCCGCGTGATTGCGCAGGCCGCCGCCAACAACCTCATCCCCGCCACGCTGGAGCTGGGCGGCAAGAGCCCCAACATCTTCTTTGCCGATGTGATGGACAAGGACGATGCGTTTCTGGACAAGGCCATCGAAGGCCTGGTGCTGTTCGCGTTCAACCAGGGTGAGGTCTGCACCTGCCCATCGCGCGCCATCATTCAAGAATCGATCTACGACCAATTCATGGAGCGTGTCCTGAAGCGCGTGGCCGCCATCAAGCACCAGAACCCGCTGGACACCGACAGCATGATGGGCGCGCAGGCCTCCAAAGAGCAGCTCACCAAGATCCTGAGTTATCTGGACCTGGGCAAGCAGGAAGGCGCCGAAGTGCTGGCCGGCGGCGGCCAGGCCCACCTGGGTGGCGACCTGGAAGGCGGCTACTACGTGCAGCCCACGCTGTTCAAGGGCCACAACAAGATGCGCATCTTCCAGGAAGAGATCTTCGGCCCCGTGCTGGCCGTGACCACCTTCAAGGACGAGGCCGAAGCGCTGGCGATTGCCAACGACACGCTGTACGGCCTGGGCGCGGGTGTGTGGAGCCGCAACGGCAATGTGGCCTACCGCATGGGCCGCGCGATCAAGGCCGGGCGGGTGTGGACCAACTGCTACCACGCGTACCCCGCGCATGCGGCGTTTGGCGGCTACAAGGAGTCGGGCATTGGGCGTGAGACGCACAAGATGATGCTGGACCACTATCAACAGACCAAGAACCTCTTGGTTTCGTACTCGGAAAACAAGCTGGGCTTCTTCTAAGGGGTGGCGGTCCACAAACCGTCCCTGGCGTCGTTGCTCCGTCTTGCCGTAGCGTTGCTACTGTCTGCGACGGAGACGCCTAGCCAGAAACGGCCTGTGAACCGCAGGACACGCTGCTGGCGGCGCGTTGTTCCAACGCGCCGCTTTTTGCTTCTTTTGCACCGCACGCTGGAGACAACCATGGTCGAAAAAGTCATCGCCACCCCTGCCGCGCTGGAGCTTGTGGCCTTTCTGCAAGCAAAGCATGGCCCTGCGCTCATGTTTCACCAGAGTGGCGGCTGCTGCGACAACAGCGCGGCCAACTGCTATCTGCCGGGTGAGATCACGATGGGTGCGGGAGACGTGTACCTGGGCGACATCGGTGGCTGCCCGTTCTACATCGGGCGCGCGCAGTACGAGACCTGGAAGCACACGCAGCTCATCATCGATGTGATCGAAGGCACGGGCGGCACGTTTTCGCTGGAGGGGCCGGAGGGCAAGGCCTTTCACACGCGCTCGCGGGTGTTCTCCGACGCCGAGCTGACCGAGCTGGGCATCGCGCACGGGCCTGCGGTGTGAACCCCGGGGGCTGTACGGCCCTCCATGACGCCCCTTCATGCCCGCTCCAGCGCATTTCGGGTCATTCAGGCCGGTAGCGCTAGTGCAATATGCCGCTGTAGCTATTGAATTCGTAGCGCGCGTGCAGCCGTGCGCCCGCCGCCATCGTCACCCAATCGGAATACCGACACCACCTGCACCAGGTCTTCCGCCTGGTTCTTGAGGCTGCTGGCGGCGGCGGCCATCTCTTCGACCAGTGCAGCGTTCTGCTGGGTCACCTGGTCCATCTGCGTCACGGCCTCGCCCACCTGGGCCACGCCCAGGGACTGTTCGTGGCTGGCGGCGCTGATCTCGCCCACGATGTCGGTCACGCGGCGGATGGCGCCCACCACCTCGCTCATCGTGGCGCCGGCGCGGTCCACCAGGGCGCTGCCCTGGGCCACGCGCTCCACGCTGGCGCTGATGAGCGTTTTGATCTCGCGCGCGGCCTCGGCACTGCGCCCGGCCAGGCTGCGCACCTCGCTCGCCACCACCGCAAAGCCCCGGCCTTGCTCGCCCGCACGGGCCGCCTCCACCGCGGCGTTCAGCGCGAGGATGTTGGTCTGGAACGCGATGGAGTCGATCACGCCGATGATGTCGGAGATCTTCTGCGACGAGGCGTTGATGCCGTGCATGGTGTCCACCACCTGCGCCACCACTTCACCGCCCTGAACGGCCACGGTGCTGGCATTGGCGGCCAGCTGGCTGGCCTGCTGGGCACTGTCGGCGTTCTGGCGCACGGTGGCGTTGAGCTGCTCCATGGACGCGGCGGTTTCTTCCAGCGCGCTGGCCTGGCTCTCGGTGCGGGCCGACAGGTCGGTGTTGCCCTGGGCAATCTGCACGCTGGCGGTGGCCACGCTTTCTGACCCGCTGCGCACGTTGCGCACCACCTGTGTGAGTTGTGTGCGCATCTGCTGCAAGGCCTCCAGCAACTGACCCACCTCGTTGGTGCCATGGGCAATGGGGGCGCCGCTCAGGTCTCCCTGCGCCACGGCGCATGACAGCGCCACGGCCTGCGACAGCGGCCCGGTCATGGAGCGCACGAACACCAGCGCCATCGCACTGGTGGCCGACAGCGTGATGACCAGGGCCAGCGCCACCCACAGCAGGTTGCGCTGCAGCCCCGCCACGCGCGCCTGCAGCGCCTGGTCCAGGCTGGTCATCGACAGGTTGTTGAGCGCGTTCAGCGCCTCGATGGTGCGGGTGAACGCGTCAAAGTAATCCTTGGACGGCAGCTGCAGGTCCGTGGCGTTGAGGATGTCGCGCTCCACCATCTGCAGCGACTGCTGGATCTGCCCTTGCACGGCCTGCACGCTGCTGCCCAGCGCGCGCTGCAGCTCGGCATTGCCCTGCAAAGCGCGGTCCAGCCCCCGGAAGGTGTCGCCCTGCAGCTCGGCCACGCGCTGCTGCAGCACCAGCAGCTGGCCCTTGCCCTGGGGCGTGAGCTCGCGCTTGCCCAAGGYGCTGGCGCCCTGGGCGCGCAGCATGCCCAGCTTTTCCCCCAGCATGGGGGCTTGGGCCAGCGACGCCTGCACCAGCGCGTGGGTGTCGGCCTCGGGGTCGATCTGCAGGCCATAGGCATGCACCAGCGCCTCGTTGAGCTGCAGCAGCGTTGCGATGAGCTGGGTGTGCTGCGCCGTGCTTTGCACCTGTTCGATGCTGCGCGCGGCCACGGCCTGCTCCAGGGTGCGCCAGGTCTGCTGCGCCTGGGTCCAGGCCGCCATCTGCGCTGCGGGCACCTTGGCGGCGGCAAAGCGGGCGCTCACGTCGTCCAGGGCGGTGTTGACCGCATCGCGCGCGGCAGGGCGGCGCGCGGCCAGCGACTCGTCACCGCCCAGCATACCCACCGACAGGCCCCGGTGCACCTGCATGCGCTGCACCAGGTGCGTGAGTGCCTGCGCGGGGGCCACGCCCTGCGCCTCCAGGCGCGCATGGTCGATGGCGTGGAGCGAGTCGCGCACCACCAGGTAGGTGGGCAAGGCGCTCATCATGAGCCCGATGGTCCCCAGAATGAGGAATTTTTCGAGCAGGTTCAAACGGTGAAGCAATGACATGGCAGTGGGCGCAGGCAACGCGGCGTGCGCAATGGAATAGGCCCCAGGGGCGGGTGTCGGCACCGCCGACTGGATAGCGGCCCTCTCAAGAACGTGTGGACGATCTCGCAGGGGATCACCAACACGCTCTGAAGGCCAAACGGAATGGTTCTCAATGTAGGGACGTGTCCGCAGTAGGGTTTTGACTCAGGTCAAGTCACGCAGAGCTTCCCCGCCCGTGGCGGGGCGGCCGGCATCGGGCTGTGTGCCGGTGCGCAAAGGGGCTACGGCCGCCGGGGCGCTGGAGAATAATGAACACATCCCCATCCATTGGAGCCCCTGGCATGCACTCGATCACCCTGCGTTTCCTGGCGTCCCAGTCCACCCTGCCCCAGGCGGGCCGCGTACCCGGTGGCACGGTGCTGCGCTGGGTGGATGAGGCTGGATTTGCCTGCGCCAGCGCCTGGGCCCAAGGAGATTGCGTGACCGAATTTGTGGGTGGCGCCCACTTTGTGCGCCCTATCCGGCCGGGCAATCTGGTCGAGGTGCACGCGCGCCTGGCTTACACCACCGATACCAGCATGTGCCTGGCGGTGGAGGTGCGCAGCGGCGCCGTACACGGCGCGCCGCTGGAGGATGTGGTGCACTGCGTGGCCGTGTACACCGCCGTGGATGCCAGCGACCAGCCGCGCACCGTGGACAAATGGAGCCCCGAGACCCCCGGCGACATTGCGCTGGCCCAGCGCGTGAAGGCCCACATCGACGCAGCGCGCGCGGCGCAATGAGCGGCGCTGCACAGGCCGCATCCGCCACCAGCCCGCTGCGTGCGCGCGACCTGCTCGCGGCGCTGGTGGTGGTGATCCTCTGGGGCGTGAACTTTGTGGCGATGAAGTGGGGGCTGCGCAGCTTCAGCCCCTTCCAGCTGGGCGCCGCGCGCTACCTGTGCGCGGCCCTGCCGCTGGTGCTGCTGGTGCGCCCGCCACGCATGCACTGGCGCTGGGTGCTGCTGTTCGGATTGTTCCAGGGCGTGGGGCAGTTCGGCTTTTTGTTCATCGGGCTCAAGGTGGGCATGACGGCCGGGCTGGCCAGCGTGCTGCTGCAGACCCAGGTGTTCTTCACGGCGCTGCTGGGCTTTGCGCTGCTGCGCGAGCGGCCGGGGCTGCCGCTGCGCGTGGGCATGGGGCTGGCCGCGCTGGGGCTGGTGTGTTTTGCGATGAACTATGTGGGCCCGGGCTCCGGCATGGGGGTGGCGGCAGCCACCACGCTGGCGGGCCTGCTGCTCACGCTGTGTGGCGCGGCGATGTGGGCGTCGTCCAACATCGTGGCGCGGCTGGCGCAGCAGCACAGCCCGGGGTTTGATCCGTTGGCCTTTGTGATCTGGAGCAGCCTGGTGCCGGTGCTGCCGTTCATTGCGCTGTCCGCCCTGTTCGACCCCGACGCCGCGCGCTGGCTGCAGTGGCAAACGCTGGCCAGCGTGCCGCTGCTGTCATGGGCCGCCGTGGCCTACCTGGGCTGGGCCGCCACCATCGTGGGCTACGCGCTGTGGACCAACCTGCTGCAGCGCTACCCCGCCAACCGCGTGGCGCCGTTCAGCCTGGCGGTGCCTGTGGTGGGCCTCACCGCAGGCTGGCTGCTGCTGGAAGAGGGCGTGGCGCCCTGGCAGTGGGCGGGCATTGCGCTGGTGGTGGCCGCGCTGGCCTGTGTGGTGCTGGGGCCCAGACTACAAGCCAAATTGGCCGGTAGCGCTGGTTGAATATGCTGCAACAGCTATCAATTGGATAGCATTCAGCCACCGCACCGGCTACAGCAACCTGCGCCGCGCAAAGCGCACCACGGTAACCCCGGCACGTGCCTGGCGCACCGAGGGCATGACCAGCACGCAGTCGTCGTACGGAGTGACCACCGGCACGCCGTCGTTGTCGCCAATCACCGTGCCCGCCTTCTCGAACACTTCAAGGCCCGTGTACGGCGCCACGAAGCGGAAGGCGCTGCTGGTGGCGACCACGGGGCCGGTCACTTCCAGTGCCCACTGGCGCGGTGCGTCGGGCAGGCGCCAGCCGGGCAGCTGCTGCGCCAGCCCGTCGGCGCTCAGGGCACCGGACTGCTCGATGAAGCGCCCGCACTGGTCCTGCGCCACGGCGCGGCTGGCCGGGTCGCCATGGAAGCCACATTCGATGAGCAGCGAGCGGGTGCCGTTGTCGTCCAGGTCGCCAAACCGGCCGTAGTCGCGCATGCGCACGCCGTCCTTGTGGCCGGCGTCCACCACGATGTGTTCGGGCGAGCGCATGGCGCGTGCCAGCGCCAGATTGCGCGGCTGGATGCCGGTGAGCAGCAGCGGCGCCGAGGGCTCGTGCATGGAATGGATGTCGAGCAGCCAGTCGGCCTGCGCCACCCACGGGCGCAGCGCGGCGGCGCGGCGGCGCTCGTTGGTGTCGGCCGCGTCGATGCGCTCGTCCAGCCACTGGCGGTTGAGGTCTTCGTCGGTGAAGCGCGAGGCGTCGTGGTTGCCGGGGTCAAACCGGTCGAAGGCGTCGAGGTTGCAGAACGCAAGCGTGAGCGTGCCCTGCTGCGGGCGCACACCGGCGTCGAGCAGGCCTTTGAGCGCCCAGGCGCCGCACAGCTCGTTGCCATGCACCAGAGCGCTGATCATCACGTGGCGGCCGGGCCGGCCCGAGTCGAAGTGCCACACGCCTTCGGTGCCGGTGTTGCCTGCGCGCCAGGCGCCGATGTCGGGGGCGGGCAGCGCAAACACCAGGGGTTGCACGGACGTGGAGGGGAGAGTGCTGCTGCTCATTCTTCGATCTTGGCGAATTCAACAATTTTCTTGTACTTGGCCACTTCGGTGGTCAGGAACTGGTCGATGTTCACGGTGGGCGAGGCCACGGTGGACCCGCTGGCTTCCATCTTCTTGCGGAAGTCTGGCGATTGCAGGCTGTCGGCCAGCGCCTTCTTGAGCTTGTCGGTCACGGGCTTGGGCAGGTTGGCAGGGCCCATGAGCGCAAACCACACGCTGATGTCCACGTTCTTGTACTGCGGCGACTCCGCCAGCGCGGGGATGTCGGGCGTGGTGGCGGAGCGCTTGGCCTCGGTGGTGCCCAGTGCAATCACCTTGCCGCTCTTGATGTGCGGCAGGCCGCTGGAGAGCACGAACACGCCGTACTCCAGGTTGTTGCCCATGAGGTCGCTGGTGAGCGGCGCCACGCCCCGGTAGGGAATGTGGGTCATGAACAGCTTGCCTTGCTCCTTCACGGCCTCGCCCGCCAGGTGCAGCGCCGTGCCCACGCCCGAGCTGCCGTAGCTGAACTTGCCGGGGTTCTTGGACACCTTCTGCGTGAACTCCGCCATGTTCTTGACGCCCGCGCCGGTGGAGGCCACCAGCACCAGCGGCTGGGAGGCAATGAGACCGATGGCGGTGAAGTCCTTGATGTCGTACTTGACCTTCTTGGTCACGAGCTTGTTGATGGCGATCTCGTTGTTGGCGCCCACCAGCAGGGTGTAGCCGTCAGGTGCGGCGTTGGCCACCTTCTGCGCGCCGATCGCGCCACCGGCACCGCCCAGGTTCTCGATCACCACCGGCACGCCAAGCTTGTTGCCCAGCTCGGTGGCCACCGTGCGTGCGGTCAGGTCGGTGCTGCCGCCGGGCGGATAGCCCACCACGATGGTGATGGGCTTGCTGGGGTAGGCGTCTTGGGCGATGGCAGGGGCAGCGAGGACGGCCAGGCCGCACAGCAGTGCAGCACGGCGCAGGGGGTGGACGGTGGTCATGGTGGAACTCCTTGGCAAAGGCGTGGGGCTGAATGGGGCGGGTGAGGTATGGATTGGATTGTGAAAAACCGGCCCCTGGCTGTTGGTGCCAAAACGGCACCAGGTCGTGCTGATTCGCGATGCCTGGCACGGGGAAACCCGCAGGTCTCTCACCATAGACACACGCGCATCAGCGCTGCGCCAGGGCCTTCCACAGCGCCTCGGCCAGCGGCCCCAGGCGGCGCTTGGGGCGGTACAGGCGCACGTCAAAACGCACCTCCATGCGGGCATCACCCGCCAGCGCGAGCCGCTGGGCCTTGCAGTCGGCAAACACCATAGACCAGGGCAGCCACGCAACGCCCAGGCCTTTTTGCACGTATTCGTAATGGGCGTCGGCCGAGTCGCACTCCACCACGCGCTGCAGCCGGGGCGCATGGGGGTTGTGCGCCAGGTGGTCTTCCACCAGCCGCCCCAGGGCCAGCAGGGGCGCGTAGGCCAGGTAGGGCACCCGCGTGGCGTCGGGCCCGAACCGGTGCAACGCCTGCCCCTGCGCCGTGGCGCGTGAGACGGGCACCAGCCGGTCGGAGGCCACCGTCAGGTGCGTAAACTGCCGCKCATCGAGCCGGATGGCCAGGGCCGGGTGGTGGTACACGAGCGAAAAATCGGCCTCGTTGCGCTCCAGCATGCCCACGGTGTCGGCCAGCGCCCGGGTGCGAATGCACAGCTCGCCGCCTTGCAAAATGGGCTGCAGGCGCACCAGCCAGTCGGCCACCACGGTGCGCGCCAAGGTGCGGCCCGTGGCCAGGGTCACGGTGCGGGCCTGCCGCCCGGCCAGGCTTTGCAGCTCTTCGTGTGACTGGGTGAGGCTACGGGCCAGGTGGCCGGCGGTCTCCAGAAAACTCTGCCCGGCGGGCGTGAGGGTGACCGGGCCACCGCTGCCGCGCWCCACCAGCGGCGTGCCCGCCCAGGCCTCCAGCGCGCGGATGCGCCGGCCAAACGCGGGGTGGGTCACATGCCGCAGCTCCGCCGCACGGGTGAAGCTGCGCTCCTGCGCCAGCACGATGAAGTCTTCCAGCCATTTCAACTGCATCGTCGGCTCCTGAAGGGGCGGCTGTCCGGTCGGTGGGCTGGTGCCCGGGCTGTGCCAGCCCCGTTAGAGGACCAGACACCGCGGTCGGAGTGAGAGCGCTCAGCCCCGGGCAGCTTCCAGAACGCCTCGGGTGCGCATGGCTTCTGCACGCGCGGCCGCAGCAAAGTCCTCGCCTTTGGACGCGTAAAGAATGGCSCGCGACGAGTTCACGATGATCGGCCCGTCACTGCGCAGCCCGGCGCGCACGGTGGCGGCGGCATCACCACCCTGGGCACCSACGCCSGGRATCAGCAGCGGCASCGTSGGYGCGAKKKCRCGCACGCGCTCGATCTCSKSCGGGTAGGTSGCGCCCACCACGAGGCCGAGCTGGCCATTCTTGTTCCAGGGGCCTTGCGCCAGACGCGCCACATGCTCGTACATGAGCGGCTGGCCCTCGACGCTGGCCAAGCGCTGGGTCTGCAGGTCGTCGCCGCCGGGGTTGGACGTGCGGCAGAGCAAAAACGCGCCCTTGCCGTGGTAGGCCAGATAGGGCTCGATGGAGTCGAAGCCCATGAAGGGCGACAGSGTSACGGCRTCGGCRCCGTAGCGCTCGAAGGCCTCSWTGGCGTACTGCTCGGCCGTGGAGCCRATGTCGCCGCGCTTGGCGTCCAGGATCACCGGCACCTGCGGTGCGTTGGCCCGCATGTGCTGCATCAGGCGCTCGAGCTGGTCCTCGGCACCATGCGCGGCAAAGTAGGCGATCTGTGGCTTGAAGGCACACACCAGGTCGGCGGTGGCGTCCACGATAGCCGCGCAAAAGTCATAGATCTTGCGGGGGTCGCCCTGCATCGCGGCGGGAAACCGCGTGGGTTCAGGGTCCAGGCCCACGCACAGCAGGGAGTTGTTCTGTGCCGTGGCGTCGCGCAGCATGTCGGTGAAGTTCATGGGGCGTGATTTTAGGTGGGTGGGCACGGGATGCCCCCGCCGGGGACCGTGATCGTCAAGGAGAGGCCCCGTGAAGCGGAGGTTTCGGGCACCCCGGGGTGTGCCAACGGGCAACAAAAAAAGGCCGTCGAGACGGCCTTTTTGCGGTAGCAGAGGGAGCAACAAGTCCCTGGTGAGAACGAAAGATCAGCGGGGCACAGCCAGCAGGCGTTGCACGTCGCGGTCGTTGGGCAGCGCGTAGTCGTAGCCACGCACGATGCGGCTGTCTTCGGTGCGCACCAGCTTCAGGCTCACGTAGGTGTAGTTGGCGGCCGCAGAGTAGGTACCCACCAGCACCAGGGAGGCATTATGGTTGCGGGCAATGTCCTTGATCTCACGCGACAGCAGCAGCTCGCCCTGGCCTTCGCGCACGAACACGTCACCGCGCAGCTTGATTTCCTTCACGTTGAAGCCGCTGGCCGCCATGCTGGTGGCGTACTGCTCGGACAACGTGCGGCCCAGCGGGGCGGCGCGGCTGAGGTCGTTGACGTTGACCACGGTGGCCACGAGCACGGGCCCGCCACCCAGCGAGTTCATGTCGAAACCGGTGGTCAGCTTGGTCACCGCGTCGCGGCTGCTCTGGATGAACTGGCTGCTGGCGGCTTCCTGGTAGGTGGGCTCGACGCGCACCGGCGCAGCGTTGTTGGCGCAACCGGCCAGCACCACGCCGGCCAGCACCGTCAGAAGAAGTGCGGGGGTTTTCATTGCGAGACAACCTTCATGTTGACGTTCTTGTACGAGGGGCGCGTGAACAATGGGGTGTCAGCGTTTTCCAGGTAGTACACGTCGGTCTTGCGGGCCAGGTACTGGCCGCCGCGCGTGACGGTGGTGGTCAGGATCAGCTCGGTGTTGGTCGGGCCACCGGAGTTGATGCTGTTGGCATAGTCGGCGGCGATCGACAGACCCAGGCCCGCGGCCAGCTGGGCGTCGATGTGCTCATGGCGCAGGCCGTAGGCGGCAAACAGGCCTGCAGCCAGCATGGTGAACTGACCAGGGATGAAGTGCGGGCGGTCGCTGTTGTGACGCACGACCTGGATACCGTAGGAGACTTCCAGGGCCTGGCCCAGGTTCTGCTGCACCACGGCGCCGTTCTGGACCAGTTTGGTGATCAGGAACTCGCGGAACGCGGTCTCAAACTGCGTGGCATTGGCGGGCAATGACACATGCAGGGGGGTGTTGGGGGCCACGCCGGCCTTGTCCAGGGTGCTCAGCGTCTGATTGACCACATCGCGCGAGACCAGGTCCCAATGTCCGGCGGAGCGAACCTTGGGCTGCGAGGTGTACTCGAAATTTTCCGCGACGGGAATAGGCGCCCTCTGTGCGCACCCCACCAAAGTTGCCACAGCGCCAGCCAGCACGGCCAAGCTGATTGCCTTTGAAAACGACATGATTCCCTCCTACGGACTGAATTTGCGAGGATCCGAACAGATGCGACCCGCACGATTGAAAAATAATTCTGGGCGGTATCCTCAACAAAAACAAGAAAAAATTACGCTAACTACGCTCCGGCGTACACAGTTCGTTGTTTTTGGTCACAGTTGTGTGCCGATGCAAGGCGTGTAAGCAGGCAGGGCCACCTTTGCGATGGCCCGCCTTGCATTTGCTTACACGGAAGCGGCTGCGCGCTGCTCCAGGATGTCGAAAGCGGGCAGCTTTTTGCCTTCCAGCACTTCCAGGAAAGCGCCGCCACCGGTGGAGATGTAACCCACCTGTTTGTCGATGCCGTACTTGGCAATGGCGGCCAGCGTGTCGCCACCGCCCGCGATGCTGAAGGCCGAGGATTCGGCAATCGCCTTGGCGAGTTGCTTGGTACCGTTCTCAAAAGCGGCAAACTCGAACACGCCCACGGGGCCATTCCAGACGATGGTGCCAGCAGACTTGAGCTGGGCCGCGAGGCGGGCAGCCGTCTCGGGGCCGATGTCCAGGATCATGTCGTCAGCAGCCACGTCGGTGGCCGCCTTCACAGTGGCGGGAGCATCCGCAGCAAAGGTCTTGGCCACGACCACGTCGGTGGGGATCGGCACCTCGGCGCCACGCGCCTTCATGGCAGCCATCACGGACTTGGCGGCGTCCAGCAGATCGGGCTCGGCCAGGCTCTTGCCGATGGGCAGGCCCGCCGCCAGCATGAAGGTGTTGGCAATGCCGCCGCCCACGATGAGCTGGTCCACCTTGTCGGCCAGGCTTTGCAGGATGGTGAGCTTGGTGGACACCTTGGAGCCCGCCACGATGGCCGCCAGCGGGCGCTGAGGATGGGCCAGGGCCTTGGTCAGGGCATCAATCTCGGCCGACAGCAGCGGGCCGGCGCAGGCAATGGGGGCGTACTGCGCGATGCCGTAGGTGGTGCCTTCGGCGCGGTGGGCGGTGCCAAACGCGTCGTTCACGAAGATGTCGCACAGCACGGCCATCTTGCGTGCCAGCTCCTCTTTGTTTTTCTTCTCACCCACGTTCAGGCGGCAGTTTTCCAGCAGCACGATCTGGCCGGGGGCCACTTGCACGCCGTCCACCCAGTTGGCAACCAGCGGCACATCACGGCCCAGCAGCTCGGCCATGCGCTTTGCAACAGGGGCCAACGAATCTTCGGGCTTGAATTCGCCTTCGGTCGGGCGGCCCAGGTGGCTGGTGACCATGACGGCAGCACCTGCGTCCAGCGCCATGCGGATCGCGGGAATGGAGGCACGGATGCGGGTGTCTTCGGTGATGTTGCCAGCATCGTCTTGCGGCACGTTCAGGTCAGCGCGGATGAAAACGCGCTGGTTGCGGGCCTTGCCCTGGGCGCACAGATCGGAAAAGCGAAGGATGTTCATGGAGGGAGGTTTCCTGGAGGGGCCGGTGGATCAGGGGCGCCATTTTAGGCGGCCCTGCTGACGCGGCCGCCCGCCGCCAGCACCTACCAACCCCAGCCGATGTGCAGTGGCAGATACACCGCCATGCCCACCAGAATGGTGCCCAGGATGCCCCGGCGCCAGAAGTAATACACGCTGGCGAACAGCACGGCCGGCAGGCGTGCGTCCATGAAGGTGTCGATCAGCTCGCCCTGCGCCATGAGGATCTCGGGTGCAATGACGGCGGTGAGCGCGGCCAGCGGGGCATATTTAAGGCCCCGCTTGAGCCAGTCGGGCAGGGGCAGCTCACGCTCCGGGATCATGAAGAAGGAGCGCGACACCACCGTGATCACCGCCAGGCCCACAGTGGCCAGCAAGGGATAGATCCAGGACCAGCTCATGGGTGGCGTTCCTCGCGCAGCGGCACCACATCGCCCGCCTCGACATGCTCACGCTCCTCGGGCGGCATGACGCTGTCAGCGGGCACCAGCAGCAACTCGGGTTGGCGACGGCGGCGGTCCACGGCCTCCATCAGCAGTCCCGCGGCCACGGCTGCCGCCAGCGCCACCAGGATGTTGAGCTTGAGCGGCAAGGCAAACGCAGCAATCGCTGCAGTGGCCGCAACGCCCGTGGCGAGCCAGGTGGCCCGGTCGAACAGCAGGGACAGCAGCACGCCCAGCAAGGCCAGCACCCCTGCAAAACCCAGCCCCCAGGACAGGGGCACCGCGTTGGCCAGCAGGATGCCGGCGATGGACGGCACCTGCCAAGCCAGCCAGTTGGTGAAGGCCGCGCCCCAGAAATACGGCACCTGCTCTGGGGCCGGCCGGGGTTCCGGAAAGCGCTTCATGAACGCCACATAGATCACGTCCCCGCTGAAATACCCCACGGCCAGGCGCTGGCGCAGCGGCAGGTGCGCAAAGTAGCTGCGCCACATGCTGCTGAAAATCACAAACCGCAGGTTGACGCAGGCGGCCGTGAGCCACACCACCCACAGCGGCGCACCCACGGACAGCAGCGGAATGACGGCGAGCTGGGCGCTGCCGGCATACACCAGCAGCGACATGAACACGGCCATGCCGACCGACATGCCACTTTTGACCATGGCCACCCCGGTGACCAGCCCCCAGGCTGCAATGCCCAACGAGGTACCGGCCATGTCGATGGCGGCCATGCGGAAGGAGGGGTGGCGCAGTGTCCGGCCCAGCGCGGCAGACACGCTCATGCAGGGTTTGCGCCCAGCACCATGCCCGGCTGCAGGTCAAAGCCGCGCAAGAAATCAGCCGCCGCCAGCCGCTTGCCACCCGCCCGCTGCAGCGTGGTCAGGCGCAACGCCGTGCCGCTACCGCATGCGACGGTCACTCCCGCGCCATCGGCAGCCAAAATCTGCCCGGAGCGCTGGTCAGATATGCCTTGAACGCTATCAATTGCATAGCTCCAGATCTTGATCGTCTCGCCGTTGCACTCGGTGCTGGCCCCCGGGAAGGGATCGAACGCGCGAATGCGCTGGCCAATGACTGCGGCAGGCAGTGTCCAGTCGATCGTGCTCTCGGCCTTTTCGATCTTGTGGGCGTAGGTGATGCCGTCTGCCGGTTGCGGCACAGCAGTGAGGCCACCGCAGGCGGCCAGCTCCAGCGCCTCGACGATCATGCGACCGCCCAGCGCGGCCAGGCGGTCGTGCAGGGTGGCTGTCGTATCGCCCGGGGCAATAGGCAGGCGCTCGGTCAGCAGCATGTCGCCCGTGTCCAGCCCTGCATCCATCTGCATGATGGTGACGCCGGTTTCGGCATCGCCTGCCTCGATGGCGCGGTGAATGGGGGCGGCGCCGCGCCAGCGCGGCAGCAGGCTCGCGTGGATGTTCAGGCAGCCCAGGCGCGGTAGATCCAGGGTCCACTGCGGCAGGATCAGCCCGTAGGCGGCCACGACCATCACATCGGCCTGGGCTGCGAGCAGGGCTTCGCGCGCTGCTGCGGCATCCTCGGGGTATTTGCCATCCAGGCGCAGGCTGCGGGGCTGTGCGACAGCAATGCCGTGCTCCAGTGCGCATTGCTTCACAGGCGAAGCCTGCAGCTTCATGCCACGGCCAGCGGGGCGATCCGGTTGCGTCAGGACCAGTGGAACGGCGAAGCCTGCAGACAACAGCCGCTCCAGGGCCACACGGGCGAATTCGGGGGTACCAGCAAAAATGACTCTCATGAAAGCAGATAGCGGCTCAGGTGAGCGCGGGACTCAGTGGCCCAGAGGGACCACCCATCCAGTCAATCGCGCGCATTGTCAAAATTCGGCAGTTCGTCGGTAAACAACACCTGGCGCACCACCCCTTGGCGATCCAGGTGCACATGGGCCTGTCGCAGGTCCGAGTTCTGCCGGAAGCGGTAGGTCCAGATATCACCATCAAAGCGCGCCACCTGCTCGACACGCAAGGGCATTCCGAAGGTGTTTTGCAGGTCGGCGCGGGTCCAGGTGCCCACGGGCAGGTTCTCGAATCGCTGCTGCGTGAGCACCTGCTCGTTGCGCACCAGCCGGCCACTGACATCAAAGTCGAGGTTGTAGGCGGCAAACCCGGCGGGTAATTCCGAGTACAGCAGCCGCTCGCCAGAGGGCAGCGCTATCGTGGCGGTTGGCGGGCCCAGGCGAGCGATCACTTCGGCCCGCAACGCGCCGGGCCGTTCACGGGCCGGCAGCACACAGCCCGCCAACTGGCAAGCCAGCGCCACCAGCGCCAGCACTCTGACGCCCCAGCGGACGCAGAGCGCTGCGCGCATCACCCGCGCGCCTCCCGCTGCTGCTTGASCAKCTTGSTCTTGATGCGGTTGCGCTTGAGSGGSGASAGGTATTCSACRAACACCTTGCCCAKCAGGTGGTCSAKCTCGTGCTGGATRCASACSGCCAGSAGGCCKTCGGCCTCGATGACGCGGGACTGGCCCTGGGCGTCCAGCGCGCGCACATGCACCGCGTCAAAACGCTCCACGCCGTCATAAATGCCTGGCACCGACAGGCAGCCTTCTTCGTTCAGGTGCTTTTCGGCGCTGGTCCAGACCAGCTCGGGGTTGATCAGTACCAGGGGCTGGTCGCGCTCCTCCGACACGTCGATGACCACCAGCCGCTCATGCACATCCACCTGGGTGGCCGCCAGGCCAATGCCGTGCGCGTCGTACATTGTGGCGAGCATGTCGGCCACCAGCGTGCGAATGCGGTCGTCCACCGCCTGGACGGGGCGGGCGACCTTGTGAAGCCGGGGGTCCGGGTAACAGAGAATGGGAAGGATTGCCATGGCTGCAGGTAAGAGATGTCGCTATTTTCGCCACTTTTGCGGCCTACTGCCGCCTTGCGAGCCAATAATCGTTGCCGAATCAAGGGCTTGAGCAGAGAATCTAAGAAGCTTTGTAACGTATTTGCCCGGCCGCACGCCTGCTTTGTGCGCCGAGGTGCCAGCGAGGGGGCGTTTCCCAATGCATGAGAAAAGGAACAACATGACGGCATTCACCAGCGTGCGGCGGACCGCCCTGGGCGCGCTCACGATCATTGCTGGCGCCCTGCTGGTCATGCCGGCCCAGGCGCAGAACTATCCCATCTCCAGCGGCCAGCGCGCCACAGCGCAGCAGGTGTCCGAGCGGGGAGTGCCCCTGGAAGAGCTGGCACCCAACGCCCCGGACACCTACACGGTCAAACGGGGCGACACGCTCTGGGGCATTTCGGGCATGTACCTCAAGCGCCCCTGGCGCTGGCCGGAGCTCTGGGGCATGAACCTCAAGGCCATCCCCAACCCGCACCTGATCTTCCCGGGCCAGACGCTGTACCTCATCAAGGAAGGCGGCTACGCCCGCCTGAGCACCAGCCGCTCGAACGAACCCGAAACCGTGCGCATATCGCCCCGTACGCGCAGCGACAGTCTGGCCGATTCCGCGCTGCCCACACTCAAGCAGCACCTCATCGAGCCCTTCCTGGTCGAGCCCATTGTGGTGGACGAGCAAGTGCTGCTGCGAGCCCCCCGCGTTATCGCAACGACCGACGAGCGTGTATTGATGGCGGCGGGTGACCGCGCCTATGTGCGCGGAGACGCCGCGTCTCCCATGCTGGCAGAGGCGGGCGAACCCCGGTACTACCGCGTGTTCCGCAATGCCGTGGCGCTCAAGGACCCCGTAACCGCCGAAGTGCTGGGATACGAAGCCCAATACCTGGGCAAAGCGGAGCTGGTGCGTGGCGAGTCGTTCGAAGAAATTCCTAACGGCAAGGGTGGATACACGGCGGAATATATCCCCGCCACTGTGGATCTGTCGGCCACCAAGGAAGAGGTCCGCGCTGGTGACCGCCTTCTCCCCGCGCCAGCGCGTCCGTTCCTGAGCTACACCCCCCGAGCCCCCGAGATGGAAGTGGATGCACGCGTGGTGTCCATTTATGGCAGTTCGGCCGTGGCCTATGCAGCCCAAAATCAGGTGGTAGCCATCAATATGGGTTCGCAGGACGGACTGGAGCCTGGCCATGTGCTCAGCCTGCTCACCAAGGGCGACCGCATCAAGGACATGACCGACAGCAACAGGGCGATGGTCAAGCTGCCCAGTGAAATCAACGGCACTGCCATGGTGTTCCGCACCTTCGAGCGCGTGTCCTATGTGCTGCTGCTGGAAATCCGCAACGGTGTGCGCGTCGGCGACCGCTTGGTCAACCCCAAGTAACGCTGAGGGCCGGTAGTACGTATCGCCGCGCGGGGTTCCTGCGCTGCGGTAGTCACGTTGCCGCGCCGTACTGGTATCCATGGACCACGACGAACTCGGCGCCTGGCTACGGCTGACCTTGACGCCAGGCATTGGCAACGGGGCCGCGCGGCGTCTGCTGGCACGCTTTGGCTTGCCGCAATCCATCTTTCAGCAGACCGAAGCCGCCCTGCAACTCTGTGTGCCCGCCGCGCAGGCCAAGGCGTTGCGAGAGATTCCGCAGGGGTGGGAAGCCCTGTGGCAGACCACCGCCCAATGGCTTGCCAGTGCTGTACCACAAGCCCCCGCGCGCGCCATCGTGAGCCTGGGCGACCTGCGCTATCCGCAGGCCTTGCTGGACACGGAAGACCCACCGCTGCTGCTCTACCTCATGGGCCCGGCATCACTGCTGGAGCACCAGCCTTTTCCCAGCGATCGCTGCCTCGCTGTGGTCGGGAGCCGCAACCCCACCGCCCAGGGCGCAGAGAACGCTCGCCTGTTTGCCCGGGCGCTGCACAGCGCAGGCTTGACCATCGTGTCGGGGCTTGCGCTGGGAGTAGACGCTGCCGCCCATGAAGGCGCGCTGGACTTGGCGACGCCCCCTTGCGCGAGGGCCGCCACCATCGCCGTGGTAGGCACCGGGCTCGACCGCGTGTATCCGCGCAAGAACCTGGACCTGGCCCATCGCATTGCAGCGCACGGACTGATCGTCAGCGAGTACCCCCTGGGTACTTCACCGCTGCCCGGCAACTTTCCCAAACGCAACCGCATCATTTCGGGCCTCTCGCAGGGCACGCTGGTGGTGGAAGCCGCACTGGCATCGGGCTCGCTGATCACAGCCCGCATGGCGGCCGAGCAGGGGCGTGAAGTGTTTGCCATTCCAGGTTCCATCCATGCACCGCAGTCACGCGGCTGCCATGCACTGATCCGTCAAGGCGCCAAACTGGTGGAGTCTGCCCAGGATGTACTGGAAGAACTCAAGATCCCCGCCACCACTATGTCCGGCCTGCCCCACGAAGGCGCGAACGCCGCGGAAGTCGCTGTATCGGACGGCACCGAAGACCCCGTGCTCGCCGCCTTGGGCTACGACCCCATGGGGCTGGATGCTCTGGTGGCCCGCACGGGCATGGGCGCATCCGCCTTGCAGGTGGCCCTGCTGGAACTGGAACTCGACGGCAGCATCGCGCGGCTGCCGGGGGGGTTGTTTCAACGGGTCGGCAGGGGCTAGCTGATCGCTCCGTAATCGCCCGGGGCCAGAGTGGCGCAAGGGATGCCAACACGCATCCCGGATAAGCGCCTGTTGACGATCTCACAGGAGATCTCACACAGGCTCTGAGCAACGCCTGCGGGGCTCAGTCCAGCAATCGTTCCGGGTTGGCGTCCAGCTTGGCCAGGGCATCGCGCGTGGCGCGCAGCGTGAGTCCTTCCTCGTCCTGGGCCACCAGCAAGCCAGCCTGCAGGTACGCCGCCAGGCGGCGCAACTGGATCAGGTAACTGCTGCCATCCACCGCAGCAAACAGGTGCAACTGCTTGCGCTGGCTTTGCCAGGCGTACTGCACCTGGGCCGATGCGCCGTTGTGGTCCAGCGTGTACCAGGTGCCAGGCTGCAGATCCTGCGCCCAGGCCACCATGGCATCGTCCACTGGAGCACCGTTGTCAGCAATCACGTGGATGGACGAGGCGTCGATGCCCAGCATCATCTCGATGTTGTCCGCATTGAGCGGCATGTCACCCAGCGTGGCGTCACTGATGAAGTCTTCGAGGTTGGCCAGGCGTTTGGCCATGGCATCGATGTGCGCCTGGGGAATGGACGCCGTCTTGGACAAAAAGGCGTCAGCCAGGGTGTCCGTCAACACTTTGACCTGCGCATCCTGCGCCGCGCCGTTCACGCCCAGCAGGGTCAGCCCTTGGCGCAGGCGTTGCAGCAGCGCGGGCAGGTTCTGGATGACCTGGGCCCGGTCGCTGCGATTGGGTTTAGCGCTGGCGGCCCAAACGAGGTCTGCTGCCGTGCGCTTGAAGGCCACCGTGTCGGCATGCTGAGGGCCATCACGCACGGCCGACAGCGCAAGCACCTCGGCCCAGGTCTTGAACAGGAACTCGCGGATCTCGTCGCGCACCGGCATGTCGCGCAACATGGTGCGCAGCTCGATGGTGTACTGGATCGCCAGCGTTTCCCGTTGCTCGACCTGCTGGGCGACGCTCACCAGACGCGAGGTGACCTGCTTTTCGGTCAGGAACTTGGCCAGGAATTTCTCGAACTCGTCATAGACGAGCTGGAAGACGCGGCGTCCGGTCTCGGGGTACTGCTCGATCACCTGCACCACACGGCGAATCTCGGCTTCCAACGCGCTGCCATTGATGCTGGTCGCGTCAAAACCGAGTACGCAGGCACCCATGCGGTCGATCAGCTTACGGGCGGGATGGTCAAGATTGCTGAAAAATTCGGGCTCAGCCAAGGCCACACGCAGCACCGGCACCTGCAGCCGGGCAAACCACACCCGCACGGCGGGCGGTATCCGGTCCTCTGCGAGGATGCTCTGGAACATCAACGCCACCACCTCGATGATGGCCTTCTCGCCCGAGGTGGTCGCTTTCTTCTTGAGTTCGGTGGAGCGCTCCCGCACGGCGCCCACCAACTGGACCACGGCTGCAGGGCTGTAGTCCTCCATCAGCGTGGCCACGCCACTGTAGTAGGTGTCCGCATGCACGCGGTGCGCCGTGAGCGCATGTGCCAGCGCGGCCGAAGCGGGGGGCGCATTCACCATGTCAAAGCCGGTGGCGGGCTGCGTGAGCAGCCGTCGCAACTGCCCCATCACACCCTGCGCACGCTGGCGTGCCCGGGCCAGGGGCGTCATGCCCGTGGCAAAGGCCGTGGGCATTCCGTGTTGTGGCCGGGGGTAGCCGCCATGTCCAGTGGGCGGCATCTGCGTGCCCGGTGGCCCCATCGGCCGAGCCCCAGCGGGCATGCCGGGAGGCTGCTGCATTCCTCCGCGCGCGGCCATCATGACCGGGCGGGTCTGCGCCAGGGCCTGCGAAGCCAGGCCCCCGGAACCCGAATCGCCCCCGCCACTGCCCGTGGCGGTGCCACCCTGCGTGCGGCGCACCTTGGATTTGAGATCGACCTGCGGCGTGATGCCCTGCTCTACGTAGAACACGTTGACCGCCTGGTAGTGCTTCTGGAGCAGATTGGCCAGCTCGCGCTGCAGGGGATCCACCACGGTTTGCAGGTCCGTTCGGGGTAGCCCTGCCTCCACCCATTGTTCCACCAGCAACAGGCATACCGTGTCGGGTCGCAGGATGTCGCTACTGTCCAGCTCCTGCCCCTCCAGCGACTGGGTGCGCTGGCGCAAGGTGTCGAACTGATGGCTGACCTGCTCGTTCACCGTCAACGCCATGCGCGAGGCGAGGATCTTGTTCTCGACCACATCGTCACTGAGCAGCTCGAACTGACTGAGCCCACCACCACCAGCCGCCAGCTGGCCACGTGTAGAGCTGACGTGGGGAGCCAGCGCCTCTTGCCAGGCCTTGCCGGCGCRCTCAGTCCATGCGGAATGTTTTTGCTGGTACTGCAGCCACGCATCCCGGCGCGACTGCATCTCGCGGGCTGTGCCCGTCTGGTTCATCAACGCGGTGAGGAAGTCCTGGACGGTCTTGTCCAGATCCACCAACCCTCCACAGATCCCCTCTACAAACCGCTGGCGCGCCTGGCGGGCCAGGCGGCGTTGCGGAACAGAAGGGGGCGTGGTGTGCATGAACAGATATTAGCGGGTCAGACGGTAGCTCCGGCATGGGGATCGTTGGGATCCCCCTCCTTTTTGGCGGGCTTGACGAGGTCCTCGCGCTTGACGCCCAGCCACATGGCAATAGCCGCCGCCACGAACACCGAGGAATAGATACCGAACAGGATACCGATGGTCAGCGCCAATGCAAAGTAGTGCAAGCTCGGGCCGCCAAAGAAGAACATCGACAGCACCATCGCCTCGGTGGAGGCGTGGGTGATGATGGTTCGACTCATCGTGCTGGTGATGGCGTGGTCGATCACCTCGTGCGTGGTCATCTTGCGGTACTTGCGGAAGGCCTCGCGGATCCGGTCGAAGATCACGACCGATTCATTCACCGAGTAACCCAGCACGGCGAGCACGCCGGCGAGCACCGACAGCGAGAACTCCCACTGGAAGAATGCAAAGAAACCCAGGATGATCACCACGTCGTGCAGGTTGGCAATGATTGCGGCGACGCCGAATTTCCACTCAAAGCGGAAGGCCAGGTAGATCACGATGCCCACGACCACCATGGCCAGCGCCATCAGGCCGCCGTGCACCAGTTCCTCGCCCACCTGCGGACCTACAAATTCGGTGCGACGCAAGGTCACTGCGGGGTCTGCAGCCTTCAAGGCGCCCAGGACCTGCTCGCTCTGCTGTGCGGACGTCACGCCCTTTTGCACGGGCAGGCGGATCATCACGTCACGCGAGGTGCCGAAATTCTGCACCTGCACGTCGGGGTAGCCCAGTGCGGCCACGGTGTCGCGGACCTTGGCCAGTTCAGCGGGCTGGCTGTAGGCCACTTCCATCACGGTGCCGCCCGTGAACTCCACCGACAGGTGCAGCCCACGCGTAAGCAGGAAGAACACCGCCAGAGCGAAAGTGATGAAGGAGATCGCGTTGAAAACCAACGCGTGCTTCATGAAAGGGATGTCTTTGCGGATACGGAAGAATTCCATGGTTTTCCTCCTTTAGTTCGTCTTGGCCACAGCACTATCGGACTCAGGCTTCCACACCTGACCGATGGCCACGCTCTTGAGCTTCTTCTTGCGGCCGTACCACAGGTTCACSARGCCACGCGAGAAGAACACGGCCGAGAACATGCTGGTCAGGATGCCGATGCAGTGCACCACMGCRAAGCCRCGCACCGGSCCSGAGCCRAASGCCAGCAGCGCSAKGCCCGCGATCARSGTGGTCACGTTSGAGTCSAGGATSGTGSCCCAGGCRCGSTCRTASCCCGCGTGGATGGCCGCCTGSGGCGASRCRCCSTYGCGCAGCTCYTCGCGSAYGCGCTCGTTGATCAGCACGTTGGAGTCAATCGCCACCCCCAGCGCCAGCGCCATGGCAGCAATGCCGGGCAGCGTGAGCGTGGCCTGCAGCATGGACAAGATGGCCAGCAGCAGCAGCACGTTCACCGCCAGCGAGACGGTGGAGAAAATGCCGAACAGTGCGTAGTAGATGCACATGAACACCGCAATGGCCACCATGCCCCACACCACGCTGTGGATACCGCGCTCGATGTTGTCGGCGCCCAGGCTGGGGCCGATGGTGTATTCCTCGATGATTTCCATGGGCGCGGCCAGCGAGCCAGCGCGCAGCAGCAGGGCGGTGTCGTTGGCCTCGGCCGTGGTCATGCGGCCCGAGATCTGCACGCGGCCGCCACCGATTTCGGAACGGATGACAGGGGCCGTGACGACCTCGCCCTTGCCCTTTTCGAACAGCACGATGGCCATGCGCTTGCCCACATTCTCGCGCGTGATGTCCTTGAAGATGCGGGAGCCCTTGGCGTCCAGCGTGAGGTTGACAGTGGGTTCCTGTGTCTGGCCGTCAAAGCCAGGCTGCGCATCGGTCAGGTTTTCGCCGGTCAGGATGACCTGCTTCTTGACGATGACGGGCTGGCCGTTGCGTTCCAGGTAGCGCTCGGAGCCGAACGGCACGGGGCCGCGGCCTGTCTCTGCCGAACGGGCTTCGGTGCCCTCGTCCACCATGCGCACTTCCAGCGTGGCAGTGCGGCCCAGGATGTCCTTGGCCTTGGCGGTGTCCTGCACGCCGGGCAGCTGCACCACGATGCGGTCCAGACCCTGCTGCTGGATCACGGGCTCGGCCACGCCCAGCTCGTTGATCCGGTTGTGCAGCGTGACCATGTTCTGCTTGAGCGCCTGCTCCTGCACGCGGCGTGTGGCTTCGGGCTTGATCGAAGCGCGCAGCTTGAACTCAGTGCCTTCTGGCGTGGTGGTGACCTGGAGATCGGCGAACTGGTCGGCGATCAGGTTGCGCGCGGCCGTGGCCGTGGCTTCATCGCGCACCTTGATGTCGATGGACTGGCCGTCGCGGCTGATGCCGCCATGGCGGATGTTCTTGTCGCGTAGTGCCGTGCGGATGTCACCCGCATAGGACTCGGACTTCTTGGTCAGCGCCGCCTGCATGTCCACCTGCAGCATGAAGTGCACGCCACCGCGCAGGTCCAGCCCCAGGTACATCGGATTGGCGTGCAGGGCCTTGAGCCACAGCGGCGAACGCGACACGAGGTTGAGGGCCACGATGTAGGAAGGGTCGTTGCCGTCAGGCACCAGCGCCTTCTGGATGGCGTCCTTGGCCTTGAGCTGGGTGTCGGGCGTGTCGAAACGCGCGCGCACCGAGTTGCCCTCCAGCGCCACAAAATCAGGTGTCACACCGGCGGCCTTGAGGGCTTCTTCCACCCGCTGCTGCACGGCGGTATCCACCTTGATGGTGGCCTTGGCCGACGACACCTGCACAGCAGGCGCCTCGCCAAAGAAATTGGGCAGGGTGTACAAGGCCCCCACCAGCAGCACGATCACCAGGATCGCGTACTTCCAGACCGGATAACGGTTCATGATCGCGCTCTCACCTCAGTTGTGCAGGCGCCCTACGCGCCAGCGCCCCCCGACCCCGCGCCCGGACGGGCCGGGGCGCGCAGCGCCTCAGGGGGATGTTCATGGATTACTTGACGGAGCCCTTGGGCAGCACCTGCACCACAGCGCTGCGCTGCATTTGCACTTCCACGCCACTGGCGATCTCGATGTGAAGAAACCCTTCGGACAGGCGCGTCACCTTGCCCACGATGCCACCGGCGGTAGCCACTTCATCGCCCTTGGCGATGGCGTCGATCATGGCGCGGTGTTCTTTCTGGCGCTTCATCTGGGGGCGGATCATGACGAAGTACAGCACCACAAACATGAGCACCAGGGGCAGCATGCCGGTCAGAGAGGACATGATGTCACCGCCGCCAGCGGCTGCGGCAGGTGCGGTTTGGGCGAAAGCGGAAGAAATAAACACGGACTGGACTCCACAACGGATGGTCAAAATTCACACAACCCGCCCACACCAAGCGCCAAAGCGCCTGCGGGGGCAGAACAGGGCATTGTATGCGGCGCCTTGAGCGCCGCCCAAGGGGGAAGACCCAAGCGCGCAGCGGGTGTTTGCCACCTGCGGGCCCCACAAGGGCCCGCCAGCGGAAATACAGGCCAAAAACGGGTGATGCGCTAGGGATTCATGCCTCAATAGCTACACTATTAATAGCAAAAGCCCGCACAGAGGCGGGCTTTTGTGGGAGACACTGACGGCAGAAGGACCTATCAGGCGACCTGACGCTGGACCGGGGCGCCCGTGCGCCACTGGGCCATCAGGCCGTCCCACTTGGGACGCGCCGCCTTCAGGTGCCGTTCCTTCACGTGGCCGTAACCACGGATCTCTTCGGGAATGCGGGCAATTTCCACCGCCAAGGCCAGGTTGTCAGCGTTCAAGCGGGCCAGCAGCTCGTCGACGCAGGCGCGGTATTCGACGATCAGTGCACGCTCCATGCGGCGCTCCTCGGTCTTGCCGAAGATGTCCAGTGCCGTGCCGCGCAGGCCTTTCATCTTGGCCAGCAGGCCGAAGGCGCTGCGCATCCAAGGGCCAAACGGCTGCTTCACCAGCTCGCCCTTGTCGTTCTTCTTGGCGGTCAGGGGCGGTGCCAGGTGGTGCACCAGCTTGTAATCGCCTTCGAACATGTTCGCGATCTTGTCCGTGAAGGCCTTGTCGGTGTGCAGGCGCGCCACTTCGTACTCGTCCTTGTAGGCCATGAGCTTGAACAGGTAGCGGGCCACTGCCTCAGACAGGCGGGTGCCGCTGCCCAGTTTTGCTTCCGCCGCCTTCACTTTCTCGACGAAGGCCTGGTACTCGGAAGCGTAAGCGGCGTTCTGATAACCCGTCAGGAACTCCACGCGCTTGGCCACCATCTCGGCCAGCGACGGCTTCTTGACGAACTGGATCACTTGCGCGGCCTGGAACAGCGCCTGCACCGCCGCCAGGTCGTGCGCGCAGCGGCGGCCCCATTCAAACGCTGCCTTGTTGTTGTCCACCTGCACGCCGTTCAATTCCATGGCGCGCATCAGCGATGCGTAGGTGAGTGGCACGCGGCCCTTTTGCCAAGCGTAGCCCAGCATCAGCGGGTTGGTGTAGATGCTGTCGCCCAGCAGCTGGGTGGCCACTTGCTCGGCGTCAAAGCTGCCCACACCTGCCGCGCCTACGGCAGTGGCAATGGCGGCGTCGCAGTTGCCACCGGGGAACTGCCAGTCCGGGTTGTTCACAAACGCCGCCGTGGGCGTGCTGTGGGTGTTGAGCGCCACAAAGGTGCGGCCGGGCTGCATGACAGCCAGGGTGTACTTGTGCGCGGCCACGATGGAGTCGCAGCCGATCACCAGGTCGGCCTTGGCGGTATCAACCTTGGTGGTGTAGATGGCGTCGGGGCGATTGGCAATCTGGATGTGGCTCCAGGTAGCGCCGCCCTTTTGCGCGAGGCCGCCGGCGTCCTGCGTGATCACGCCCTTGCCGTCCAGGTGCGCGGCCATGCCCAGCAGCGAGCCGATGGTGATCACGCCCGTGCCGCCCACGCCGCCCACCACAATACCCCAGGCGCTTTCAGCCACGGGTAGCACGGGCTCAGGAATGGAGGGCAGCGCCGACAGGTCGCCCTTCTTCTCCTTCTTGGGCTTCTTGAGCTGGCCACCTTCCACCGTCACAAAGCTCGGGCAGAAGCCGTTGACGCAGGAGTAGTCCTTGTTGCACGTGCTCTGGTTGATCCGGCGCTTGCGGCCGAACTCGGTCTCCACGGGCTCCACGCTCAGGCAGTTCGACTTCGTCGAGCAGTCGCCGCAGCCCTCGCACACCAGGTCGTTGATGACCACGGTCTTGTCAGGGGTGGCCAGCTTGCCGCGCTTGCGACGGCGGCGCTTTTCGGTGGCGCAGGTCTGGTCGTAAATGATGGCAGTGCAGCCCTTGATCTCACGGAACTGGCGCTGGATGGTGTCCAGCTCGTCGCGGTGGTGCACCGTCACGCCATCGGCCAGGGCCACACCGTCGTATTTGTGCGGCTCGTCCGTCACGATCACGAGCTTTGCCACACCTTCGGCCTTGAGGCTGTTCATGATCTGCAGCACCGAGTGGCCCTCGGGCCGCTCGCCCACCTGCTGGCCGCCGGTCATGGCCACGGCGTCGTTGTAGAGCACCTTGTAGGTGATGTTCACACCCGCCGCAATGCTCTGGCGAATGGCCAACAGGCCGCTGTGGAAGTAGGTGCCGTCGCCCAGGTTGGCAAAGATGTGCGCGTCCGTGGTGAAGGGCTGCTGGCCCACCCAGGTCACGCCCTCGCCGCCCATTTGCGTGAAGGTGCTAGTGCGGCGGTCGGGCATCCAGTTGACCATGTAGTGGCAGCCAATGCCGGCGACGGCGCGGGAGCCCTCGGGCACACGGGTGCTAGTGTTGTGGGGGCAGCCGCTGCAGAACCACGGAGCGCGTTCGCCCGTGTCCACCTGCAGCTCCGTCATGGCGCGTTCGCTGGCCTCGATGATGGCCAGGCGCGCCTCCATGCGGGCCACGATGTCAGAGGGCACCCCCAGCTTCTTGAGGCGCTTGGCAATCGCCTTGGCGATGATGGCGGGCGTGAGGTCGGCCTTGGCGCGCAGCAGCCAGTTCTGGCTGGGGTTGGGCATGCTCCATTCGCCGCCGGTGGCGTCGCCCTCGGGCTCGTCGAACTTGCCCAGCACGTTGGGACGCACATCGGGGCGCCAGTTGTACAGCTCCTCCTTGAGCTGGTACTCGATGACCTGGCGCTTTTCCTCCACCACCAGAATCTCTTGCAGGCCCTGGGCAAAGTCACGCGTGATGGTGGCTTCGAGCGGCCACACCACGTTGACCTTGTGTACGCGGATGCCCAGGCTGCGGCAGGTGTCGTCGTCAAGGCCCAAGTCCACCAGCGCCTGGCGSGTGTCGTTGTAGGCCTTGCCGCTGGCSATGATGCCGAAGCGGTCTTGTTTGCCTTCGATCACGTTGTAGTTGAGCTTGTTGGCGCGGATGTACGCCAGGGCTGCGTACCACTTGTAGTCCATGAGGCGCGCTTCCTGCTCCAGCGGCGCGTCGGGCCAGCGGATGTGCAGGCCGCCGGGCGGCATCACGAAGTCCTCGGGCAGGATGATCTTCACGCGGTCCGGGTCGATGTTGATGCTGCTGGACGACTCCACCACCTCCTGGATGGTCTTCATGCCCGACCACACACCCGAGAAGCGGCTCATGGCAAACGCATGAAGGCCCATGTCCAGAATCTCTTGCACGCTGCTCGGGAAGAACACCGGCGTGCCGCAGGCCTTGAAGATGTGGTCGCTCTGGTGCGCGGCCGTGCTGCTCTTGCTGATGTGGTCGTCGCCCGCAATCGCGATCACGCCGCCGTGCTTGGCGGTGCCCGCCATGTTGGCGTGCTTGAACACGTCCGAGCAGCGGTCCACGCCCGGGCCCTTGCCGTACCAGATGCCGAAGACGCCATCGAACTTTTTGCTTTGCGGGTACAGGTCGAGTTGCTGCGTGCCCCACACGGCCGTGGCGCCCAGTTCTTCGTTCACGCCGGGCTGAAAGACGATGTTGTTGGCCGCCAGGTGCTTCTTGGCGGCCCACAGCGCCTGGTCGTACGTGCCCAAGGGCGAGCCCCGGTAGCCACTGATGAAGCCCGCTGTATTGAGCCCCGCCGCCGCATCGCGCTGGCGCTGCAGCATGGGCAGGCGCACGAGGGCCTGCACGCCGCTCATGAAGGCGCGGCCCTCGCCCAAGGTGTATTTGTCATCCAGAGTGACCGTCTCTAGCGCTTTGCGGATGGACTCGGGCAGGGGGGCGTTCATGGCTATGTCTCCAATGGCTTTTGTGATGTCCGCGCCTTGTGGGCACGCTGGGGCAGCACCATGCGGCCCGTTTAGGGCCACGGCACTAATGTGCAGGTAAGTGTATGTCTGCGCCGCTGATATGTCTTTGCGTTCTGTGCCGTGTTTAGGCTATTCTGAGAAAGGATCTTTCTCTTTTCGGCCGCTTTGTGAACACTCTCGACAAATTCGATATCGCTATCCTCAACGAGCTGCAGGCTGACGCCCGACTGACAAATGCCGAGCTGGCCCAGCGGGTGGGCCTGTCGGCCGCACCCTGCTGGCGCCGCGTGCGGGCGCTGGAGGAGCAAGGCTTCATCAAGGGCTACCGCGCAGAAATCGACCGGCACAAGATCGGCCTCGGGGTACTCGCCTTCGTGCGGCTGGATGCGGACCGCAGCACGGGCAACCTCACGCGCAAGATGGAGGAAGCCATCCGACAGATTCCGGAAGTGGTGTCGTGCCACTACATCAGCGGCACCGGCACCTTCGAGCTGCAGGTGGTGGCRCRGGAYCTGGACRGCTTCTCGCAGTTTGCGCGCGACGTGCTGCTGAACCTGCCCAATGTGAAAGACATGCACACCAGCTTCTCGCTGGGTGAGGTGAAGGCCAGCGGGGCGCTACCGCTGACACACCTCACACGCACACGGGCTTGAAGGCGCGCCGCCCCGGCTCTGCTAGCTACGAAGGGCATGGCAGATTGGGGCCACGCCTTATTTCATGAGCGCCTCAGCGCGGCCACAGCGCCCAAAGGCGCAAATTCTGCTTGAGCCGGCCCGCGATGTCACCCGCCTCTGGCCCCCAACCCGTGAAATAGTCCGCACGCACTGCACCGAGGATGGCGCTGCCCGTGTCCTGTGCGAGCACCAGGCGGTTGAGCTGCACCTGCGGGCCGGACGAGGCCAGCCACACGGGTGTGCCGTAGGGAATGCTCTGCCGGTCCACTGCAATCGATCGGCCCGGCGTCAGGGGCACGCCCTGCGCACCACGCGGGCCAAACCCGGCGTCCAGCGGGGTCAAAGGCTCTTCGCGGAAGAACACATAGCGCGGGTTGCTCCACAGCAGCTCATTGGTGCGCTGGGGGTTGGCGGCCACCCAGGCGCGGATGCCCGGCCAGGTCGCATCGCGCGTCAGGCCCTGGTCCAGCAGCCAGCGGCCCACGCTCTGGTAGGGCTGGTCATTGGTGCCTGCGTAGGCCACCCGCACCAGCGAGACCGAGCCATCGGGCTCGGTGATGCGCAGACGGCCTGACCCCTGGATGTGCAGCACCATGGACTCGATGGGGTCACGCAGCCACGCAATAGCCCGACCCGCGAGCGCGGCCTGGGCCTCCGGCAGGGTGTCAATCTGCTGGCGGGTGTACCAGGGCTTGCGCGCCCCCAGGCTGGCGGGTACCCGATAGATAGGCACCGTGAAACCATTGCCGGGCTGGCGTGCCGCGTCCATCATGGGTTCGTAGTAGGCCGTCAGCAAACCATCGGCGTTGCCGTCAGTGGCCTCAACGCGATAGGGCTGCAGGCGTGCGATGAGCCAGGCACGCTGCTCGTCGGCCGTGGCAATGCTCAGCTGCCGGACCTCGCTGCACAGCGCAGTGAAGGGCGGCTGGGGCCGCTCGCAGCTCTTGATCCACGCGTTCCAGGCTTCGTGCAGCGCGTCTTCGGTAAAGCCCGGCAGCTCGGCCCAGCGCACGGGAATCCAGCGGCTTTTGGGCTGCGCCATGGGCGATGGCAGCGGGCCGGTGTCGCCCGGCAGCACCACCGCACTGGGCGGCAGCGGCGCAGGAGTGCCCCCAGGGCGTGCGGGGACTGGGGCAGGGGGCGTGGAGCAGGCGGCCAGCGTTCCTACAATCAGCGCGGTCAACGCAACGCGCAGGAGTGTCAATTTCATGGGGCTGATTTTGCTTGAAGCGCTGCTGGCGCTGGTGGTACTGGTGGCTATCGTGTGGTGGACCATGTTCTCAGGCCGCAAGGGAGGGGAACTGAAGTCCCCGCCGCCTGCCGACAGCGACAAGCATCCGCCATCGCCTTGAACGAGCGGTGAGTTGCGCCCCAGGGACGGCCCTGTCCTACAACCGATGGGCCAGCGCGCCGATGGCACAGCTTCATCGCGGGCCCCACGATGGTGTGAGCTGGGTGATGCCACTGCACGGGACGCGATAACGCTCCGACAGCGCGGCGGGTGCAAGGCCCGCCCACCCAGCGCCACCGATTTTCAAGGAGCACACACATGCGCACACACATTCAAATTCTCGGCGCTGCCGCCGCCATCGTTCTGGTCACCGGATGCGCCAGCATGGATGACACCCAGCGCCGCACAGCCACCGGAGCTGGCATTGGGGCGCTGGCAGGCGCGGTCATCGGCTCCGCGACCGGTGGCAGCGCCGGGACCGGCGCCGTGGTAGGGGCCGGTGTCGGGGCACTGGGCACCTACATCTGGTCGCAAAACATGGAGCGCCAAAAGCGCGAGATGGAACAGGCCACCCAGGGCACTGGCATCGCCGTGACCCAGACGGCTGACAACCAACTCAAGCTCAATATCCCCAGCGACATCTCGTTTGCCGTAGGCCGCTCGGACATCCAGCCCAACTTCGCGCCGGTCCTGGACCAGTTTGCCGCAGGCCTGCGCAACAACCCGAACACTGACGTACGCATCGTGGGGCACACCGACAGCACAGGCAGCGATGCCACCAACAACCCCCTGTCGATGGACCGCGCCGCAAGCACCCGCAGCTACCTGACAGCGCGCGGTGTGGATGGCCGCCGCATCGTGATCGAAGGCATGGGTGAGCGTTACCCCATCGCTACCAACGACACCGCCGAGGGCCGTGCGCGCAACCGGCGGGTCGAGATTTTTGTGGGCGAACGACCACGGGGCTGATCGCCCGGACTGCGAACTCCCCGCCAGGAGGTGGGCTCAGTTACCCGTGCGCAGCAGGTTGGCCAACTCCACAGCGGACTTGACCTGCATCTTGTCGAACACCCGTGAGCGGTGAACCTCGACCGTGCGCACGCTGATGTCGAGCTGGTCAGCGATGAGCTTGTTGGGAAGACCGGCCACCACCAGGTCCATCACATCACGCTCCCGCTCGGTCAGTTCGCTCAGCCGCACCTGCAAGTCACTGCGTTCGCGCACCTGGGCCAGCCGCTCGGCCGATTGGGCGAGTGCCTGCTCGATGCGGTCCACCAGCGCGTTGTCGGAAAACGGCTTCTCGCAAAAATCAAAGGCCCCCCGCTTGACGGTGTCCACGGCGGTGGGCACGTCCGCATGGCCAGTGAGAAAGATCACCGGCATGGTGGCCAGGTCGCCCCGCGCGGCCAACACGTCAAACAGTGCCAGCCCGCTCATGCCAGGCATACGCACATCCAGCAGCAGGCAACAGGGCTGGCGTTGGGGGGGGCGCTTTTGCAGCATGGCATCGAAGGCTTCGGCCGAATCAAAGGACTCGCTGGGCAGCCTGCGCGAGCGCAGCAGCCAGGCCAGCGCCTCGCGCACGCTGGCGTCATCGTCCACGATGTACACGGTGGCGTTGGTGATGGGCTCCATAGATCAGTTCAGTTGTCCATTGCAATGTCAGTCACGCGCAGACGATGAAAGCACCAAAGCCCCACCGCTGGCCGCCGTAACTGCCTCAGGGGGTGGGTCCATTGTTCACGGGCAGCGTGAAGGTGAATACCGTACCACGGGGCTCATTCGGCGCAAATCCGAGAAAACCGCCGTGTTGTTCGATGACGGTGCGGCACATGCTCAACCCCAAGCCCATGCCCTCCGGGCGGGTGGTGAAAAACGGGGTGAACAGTTTTTCTGCGACCTCGGGGGGAATCCCGGTTCCCACATCGGTCACAGCAAATTCAATCCAGCCGTTATGCGGGTTGGAGGCAGCACGCCGCACCCGGATATCCAGCACGCGATTGCGCACGCCGGGATCATCCATCGCCTGCATGGCATTGCGCGCCAGGTTCAGCAACACCTGCTCCACCATCGTACGGTCACACAGCGCGGGCGCCAGGCCCTGCTCCACCGATGTGTTGACGCGCACGCCCAGTTTGCGGGCCTGCAGGCTCACCAGCGGCAGGATGGCATCGAGCAATTGCTGCGCATGCACTGCCTCACGGGCTTGGTCGCGGCGCCGGACGAAGTCGTGAACACTTTTGATCACTCGGCCCGCTCGCTCGGCCTGGCGGGCAATCTGGCGCATGGCCATGCGCACATCCTCCAGCGCGTCGGGCTCGGGTACAGACGCACTGGCGGGAGTGGCATGTTCCAGCAGGTTGATGGAACCATTGGCGTAGCTGGAGATGGCGGCCAGCGGCTGGTTGAGTTCATGGCTGAGCAACGAAGCCATCTCGCCCACCGTGGCCAGCCGCGCAGTGGCCTGCAGCCGCTCCTGCGAGGCGCGGGACAGCTCCTCGACCCGGCGCTGTTCACTGATGTCCAGGAACGCGCTCATCCAGCCGGTGTGCTGGCCTTGGGCATTGATGAGCGGGGCCTCGATGATCAGCACGGGAAACCGCGTGCCGTCCTTGCGCATGAACTCGGACTCAAATCCCTCGCGCGGCGGCATGGTGCCGGCAAAACGGATGGCCTGGCGCTGGCGGTATTCCTCCACACGCTCGGGGGGCCAATAGGGTGCCGACATGCTCAGGCCCAGCAGCTCCTGCGGGCTGAAGCCCACCATCTCGCAGAAGGCCGGGTTGACGTAGGTGATGCGCCCCTCCAGGTCGCGCGCGCGAAGCCCGGTCACCAGCGAGTCCTCCATCGCCTTGCGAAAGGCCAGCGCATCGGCCAGGTCACGCTCGGCGCGCAGGCGGCGGCGGTTGTCGCGCACCAGCACCACCATCACCGTCACCAGCGCAATCGACATGGCCGTGACCAGGGCCGTCAACACATTGGGGAACAGGCTGGGTGCACTGTGCCAGCTGTCCATGCGCAGCACCAATGTACTGCCTGGCAGATCCAGCAGGTGCTGCGCCGAGAACATGCGCGACCCCCGTCGCGCCGCTCCCAGCACCGCCAGCCGGGTGCCGTCGGCCTCTGTGAAGGAGGCTTCCTGGCTGCGCGTGAGGTTGTGCCCCACCAGATTGGCCAGGATGTCCTGCAGCGCATACGTCGCGACCAGATACCCCATGGTGCGTCCGCTGGCAGACAACGGAATACACAGCTCCATCATCTCCGAGCCCAGGCCGTCACCATGGGGCTGAAAGTAGCTGCTGGAATACGCAGGCCCCCCCAGGCGACGCGCGTTGGCGCAGGCGATGGTGAGGTCCGACTGGCCACTGTCGCGCAGCCGCATGTCCCAGGCCACCGGGCGGTAGGGTGACTGCACGTGGGTGCGCATGCGCAGATTCGCATCGCGCAGCTCAATGCGCACGAGCTCGCGCCGGTTACGCAGCAGGTCAGACGCCTCGACCTCCCAGGCCAGATGGCTCGGGTTGTCGCTGGGGAGTGCCTGCAGGCTTTGCAGGTTGTGCGTCAGCGCGGTGCGGATGTCCGAGACTGCATCGGCGGTGTCCCGCTCCAGGCGGGTCTGCACCTGGCTGGCTTCATAGCGCCCGGCAAGCCACACCATGGTGGCAAGCATGGACACCACGAGCAGTACCAGCGCCGTCCACAACGACCAGCGCCGCCAGGCTCCGCGCCAGCGCTGCAGCAGGGTGCGTTTGACGGGCGTTGGCTTCACAGGACGCGGTGGGTCAATGCTGGCAGCTGAGCGCGCACGACACTCAGGCGCTGCGCGTCCAGCTCGCCGGCTACCACGCCAGCGCCTTGATCGCGCTGCGCGATGATGCTGCCCCAGGGGTCCACCAGCATGCTGTGGCCCCAGGTGTGGCGGCCGTTGGCGTGCACACCGCCTTGGGCAGGGGCGAGTAAATAGGCCAGGTTTTCCACCGCGCGGGCACGCAGCAACACTTCCCAGTGCGCCTGACCCGTGGTGTGCGTGAAGGCGCTGGGCACCAGCAGCAGGTCCGCACCTGCGCGGGCATGCGCGCGGTACAACTCCGGAAAGCGCAGGTCGTAACACACGGACAACCCCACCCGCCAGCGCTGACCGCTGCGCGCTTGCAGATCAAACTGCACCGGGGTGTCACCGGCGTCGATGACACGGCCTTCGTCGTACTGTTCAGCGCCGTTGCTGAAGCGAAAGAGATGGATCTTGTCGTAGCGCGCCACACAGGCACCCGTCGGGTCGAAGACCAGCGTCGTGTTGCGCACACGGTCCGGCGTACCCGTGGCCATCGGCAGCGTGCCGCCCACGATCCACATCTCAAGCGCGCGCGCGATATCGGCCAGAAACTGCTGGATCACGCCGGAACCAGCGGTCTCGCGCAAGGCGAGCTTGTCAGTGTCCTTGTGCCCCATCAGGCAAAAATACTCCGGCAGCACCGCCAGCTCAGCGCCGCCCTGCGCAGCCTGTTCCAGCAGCTGGCGCGCAACGCGCAGGTTATCGTCCAGCGCGATGCCAGACACCATCTGGATGGCGGCGACTTTCATGAAGGTTCTCCAGTCTTGGGGGGTGGGTTGGCCCGGGGCGTCGCCTCGGTGGCAGGGCTCGATTCGCGCCCGCGGCGGGCTACGCGCACCACCCGCGGGTCGGCCCAGGTGCCATCGATGCGGAATTCCTGCGTGGCAGCCTCGATGAGCGGACCGCGCAAAAACACCTGTGCCAAAAAGCTGCCCAGGCCAATCACCGGGTTGATGGCCGTGGCCACAAGCGACGCCGTCATGGCGTTGATTTCCGGCACCACCACCACACGCAGATCCTGCGTCTCCTGGTCGATGTTGGCGCTGCCTTCCATCAGTACGGCCGCATTGACGCCCTTCATCTGCAGGTTGTTGGTGGTGGCCACACCGCGCTCAATGCGTACATCACCGCGCACAAAATCAAACGCAAAACCCTCACTGAACACATCGCGAAAATCCAGTGTCAGGCGGCGCGGCAATGATTGCAGGCTGAGCACGCCCAGCAGCTTGGCCAGGCCAGGATCAGCCTTCAGAAACTGGCCGGATTCGACATTCAGGTTGATCTGCCCGGTCATGCTGCGGTAATCGGGGCTGAAGGGAGCCCCAATCCAGCCCACCTGCCCTTCCATGCGGCCCTTGCCGCGCCGCACCACGTTGGCCATGCCCAGGCGGGCCAGCAGATCGCCCGAGTCGCGGATATCGAGCTTGAAGCTGAGCACGGTGCGCCGCTCGGCCGAACGGGGGCCTGCAGAGGCTGCATTGAGCACCGCCCAGTTGCCGTTGGCAGTGAAAGCGGCCTCGGGCGCCGTGATATTGAACTTGGACAGGCGCCATTCGCGCTGCACCCCCTCGCCGCCCCGGTTCTGGGCCTCCATCTCCACCCGTCCTAGCCGCTTGCCCCGCAGCTCGAAATCTTCCACGACGATGTCCAGCGCAGGCAGGTTGCCCGGTTGCTCGTTGAGCAGTTCTTCGACCTGGGTCACGTCGCTTTGCGGCATGTTCACACGCGACAGTCGGGCAAACAAACGGCCGTTGCTGAAGTCGGGCGATCCGGGCTGGCGGTACTCCAGGTAGCCATTGAGTTCGGTGGCATCGAGGTTGGCACGCCAGGTGGAGCCGTCGCGCAGCGCACCTGCCACCACGTTGTGCAGCGTGCGGCCTTGCAACGTGAGCTCGCGCGCGCGCAGCGCCAGGGTGGTGGGCAGATAGTCCTGTGCCACGGCCTGCCCGGCAGGCGTGGTCGCCACTGCGGCACCCCGGGGGGCGGGCTCGGCGGCAGTGGCCCGGGTGAGCACCTCGTCCCAGGCGTCCACATCCAGCTTGCCCTGGTTGATGTTGGCAGCCACGCCTTGCGCAGGCATCGGGGCGGACTCGCCGTTGCTCAGACCCACACCGATGGCGCCGCGCAGCACGCGCGGCTGGGGGCCGCTCAGGTCGCGCAGGTAGGTGGCGGAGCCAAGTGATCCCAGGTCCAGCACGATCTGGTCCCGCAACGGGGGGGCACTGCTCCCGTTGCCGTTGCTGCTCGCCAAGCCCACCAGTGATTCGCGCGCCACCTGGTTGTCAAAGCGCAGGGGCAGGCTGCTGTCCGCCGTCTTGCCCAGCGGGGGCGGCAAGGCCAAGGCCAGGCCCTGCAGGCTGGTGTTGACCTGCAGCTCGGGCACCCCGCGGCGAAACGACAGGGCCAGCGTGTACGGTGCGCTGCCGGTGGCACGCCGCGCCAGTTGTGACAACATGCCCAGCTGCGGGGTTTGCTGCAGGCCTTCGGCCGTGGCGGTGCCCTGCGCGCGGATCTGCACCGCCGACTCGGTGGCCGGGGCATTGGCCGCCAGCGCACGCATGCCGCCTTCCAGCCGCACGGGGCCGCCCAGCGCCTGGGCCTGCACATTGGACAGCGAAAACCCGGTCTCGCTGAACTGCACGGCGCCCCGCACGCGGGTGAGCGCCGGGGTGTCGGGGGTGATGCGCAGCTCATTACCAGCCAACGTGACGCTGCCCTGCACCTTGGATTTGTTGATATCGCTGATGGGCAGGCTCAGTCGCAACTGAAAGTCGGCATTGCCCGTGCCGCTGGCCTGCTCCAGCGCATTGCCCGTCATACGGCCCAGCGGTGACGTGGTCATGAGCGTGAGCAGCTCGGCCAGCGGGCCGCGTGCATCGGCGCTCACGCCCACCACGGTGTGCGCCAGGTCTGGAATGCGGGCATCGACCTTGGACAGCCGCAGGCCCTTGCTGCCAGCAAAACCGCCGCTGGCGCCGCGCACCTGCATGGACGAACGCTCAAAAATCAGCTCACCGCCGAGGTCAGTCAACGCAGGCCAGGGCAGGGTGCCCGCAGGCTGCAGCGCAGTAGGAACGTAGGCATAGGTCACGTCCTTGACGCGCGCCGCAATGCGGAACTCGCCCTGCTTGGGATCGTTGAAGGGCAGGTCATGCAGATCGCCCTTGACGCGGAACTGCACATTGCTGGCGCTGCCGGCGACCACCGCGTCGCGCACATAGTGACGCGAATCGGCAGGAATGGACAGGGGCAGGTAGCGGTGCACCCGGGTGCCGTCGGCGCGGTGCAGCGTGCCGGTGAGGTCCAGCACCCCCGGAAAGCGCGACCGGTGGGGCGCCTTGGATGCGTCGCTGGTGTGCCAGGTGGCACGGGCATCGCCCTGCGCATCGGCGTTGGCGAACTGCACATCATTGGCCTGCACGGCAATACGGCTGCCATCCAGCTGCCAGCGCACGTCGGCACTGAGCCGGTCCAGCGGCAGGACGGGTTCCTCGAACACCCCTGGCAGCACCAGCGCACCTGACGCCATGGTCAGTGCCGCCTTGCCCCCTGCCTGGTTCATGTCGATGTCCACATTGGCGCCACGCAGACCCAGGTGGGCGGGGGCCGAGCCATCCGTGGCACCCGCCAGTGCCAGCCCCTGGATACGCCCCTTGACCTGGTACTGCTGCAACGCATCCAGAGGTCCCTTCCAGGTGGCCTGGATCTCTTCCACCAGCCCTTGGGGCGTGTAAGAGCGCAAGGCGTCGTGGGCGACCGTCCCCAGCGGCAGGCGGCTGGCCACCTGCGCCAGGGCCGCCAGGTCCAGCCGGTCAGCCCGCAACTCGCCTTGCGCCGGGGCCTTGCCGTTGGCATCGGTGTGCACCAGCCGCAAGTTGCCGCCGGGCCAGGTCAGACCGTCATCGGTCTGGAACTGCAGCGCCTGCGTCGAGAACTCAAAGCCGCCGGTGAACCTCCGCCCCCCCAGCCGGCCCTGGATGGAAGGAAGAACCAGCGGGCGCAGATCGGCGGCCAGCGTGGTGTTCACATCGGCCAGCGCCAGGTCGGCCGTGCCCCCCACCACCTGGCCGCTGCGCACATCGGCCCAGGCCCGCAGCGCGCCCCGGCCCTGCGCCACCTCGATGCCCACATCGGCGTGATGCCGCAGATGCGACACATCGACCCGCGTGAAGTGCGCAAACACCTGACCGTTCCAGTGCTTCCAGTTGCCATCGCGGGCGCGCAGCAGCGGCGCGCGAAACAAGCCGACCAGGCTGAAACGGTCCCCCCATTCCGGCGGCGGCGTGGCATCCACCCGGAGGTTGTGGCGCCAGTTGCCGTTGCGCAAAACCAGATCCACCTTTTCCAGCGCCAGCTCGGGAGCGCCGCGCTGCTCATCGGTCCAGCGCACCGTGCCGTCCTTGATGTAGACCTCGCCCTGCGAGAACAACCAGTCGGCCGCCGCGCTGCTGTCGCCCTGGTTCTGGGCAAACTCCAGCCCCGCCACATAGATGCGTCCGTCACTCGCCCGGCGCACATCCAGGTCGGGGCCTTCGATGTAAAGCTGCTCGAACCCCCACTGCAGCAACGAACGGGGTGACAGCGCCACCACCACCCGGGGCAGGCGCAACGCAGTGCGGCCCGAGGCATCCAGCAGCGCGACATCAGACAGCTCGATGGACGGGATCAGCCCCTCGGTGCGGGCCACGATGGCGCCGATCTGCACGGGAACCCCCAATACCCGTGCGGCCTGCGCCTGCAACTGTGGGCGGAAATCACCGATTCGCGGCACAATCCAGCCATGAAGAGCCCCCCATGCGATGGTCAGCAACAGCCAGAAGGCGAGCAACAAGCCCAGCGACCACCGTGCAAAACCTGCGACTATTTTCAGCAGGCGTGAGGGGTGCGAGGTGGGATCGATCATGGTGAGATGGAAAGTGGCAGGAATTATGACCCGCAGCCCTGGCGTGGGTTCACTCGTGTCCCGAGTGCCCAGTGAGCTTTTGTATGCCGTCGGGCCCGCAGACCAGCACCCCGCTTCCCGTCCAACATCCGGCTGTGGCTGCCATGCATCCTTCTCTGTCTGACCCCCGCTGCCATCAGCCCCTGCCCGAGGGACCTCTGGCCGAGCATTCCCGCTTCTACCAGCGCCTGCACCGCCGCTACGCCAACGACCTGCCGCTGCTGCCACCCGGTGTTCCGGTGCTTGCGACCATGGAGCAGGCCTACGACGCTCTGTGCGCGCGTGGCTGCGACACCGGCACCGCGCTGCGGGTGCTGCGCCAGCTGGTCATGGAACGGCTGATCCAGCTGGACTGCGAAGCGCAGACACCGCTGGCCGACATCACCCGGGCCGTGACCGAACTGGCCGAGCTGGCCCTGGACCGCGCCTGCCAGCAGGCGCGCCGCGAGCTGGACGAACGCCATGGTGCCCCGCGCGGCCCACAGGGCCAGCCCGTGCAGCTGTGGATCATCGGCATGGGCAAACTGGGCGCCCGCGAGCTCAATGTCTCGAGCGACATCGACCTCATCTATGTGTATGAGCACGATGGCGAAACCGCCGGCATGCCCGATGGCCGGGGCCGCATCTCCAACCACGAATACTTTGCGCGCGCCGTCAAGGCCATCTACAGCCTGGTGGGCGACACCACCGAGCATGGCTTTGTCTTCCGGGTGGACCTGGCCCTGCGGCCCAACGGCAACTCGGGCCCCGCATCGGTGTCCCTGGCCGCGCTGGAGGAATACCTGCAGGTGCAGGGCCGCGAATGGGAGCGTTTTGCCTGGCTCAAAAGCCGCGTGGTGGCCCCCCGCGAGTGCATCGGCCGCCCCGAGGTGCAGGCCGTGCGCGGCGTGGTGCTGCCGTTTGTGTTTCGCCGTTACCTGGACTACAGCGTGTTCGATGCGTTGCGCTCGCTGCACAGCCAGATCCGGGACCATGCGTCCAAACGCAGCGCCGGGCACCCCGAGCGYGCCAACGACGTCAAGCTCTCGCGCGGYGGCATCCGCGAGATCGAATTCACCGTGCAGCTGCTGCAGGTGGTGCGCGGCGGGCAGTTCCCCGAGCTGCGCCGCCGCCCCACGCTGGATGCGCTGCAGCGCCTGGCCCATGCGGGCCTGATGCCGCAGGAAACCGCCGACGCGCTGGCCCGAGCCTATGTGTTCCTGCGACGGGTGGAGCACCGCATCCAGTACCTGGACGACCAGCAGACCCACGTGCTGCCCACACGCGACGATGACCTGGCCTGGATCGCCAGCACCCTGGGCTACAAGGACTGCTGCGCCTTCCTGCACGAGCTGGACGCACACCGCGAGCTGGTGGCCCAGGAGTTCGACACCCTGCTGGGTGGCAACGGCAAAAAACAATGCAGTGGCGGTGGCTGTGGTGGCCCCCGGGCGGCGGCACCGCCGCCTCCAGAGCTGGAAGGCCTGCTGGAGCAACTGCCACCGGGCTTTCGCGAGCGTGTGGCTGAATGGCGCAACCACCCGCGCGTGGCCGGGCTGCGTGACGAGGCGCGGGCCCGCCTGTTCCGCCTGGTGCAGCGCACGGCCCAGTGGCTCAAGGAAGGACGCGTCACCGAAGAGGCCACCGTGCGCCTGGCCAACTGGCTGGAACCGCTGCTGCGGCGCGAAAGCTATCTGGCGCTGCTGCTGGAACGGCCCTCGGTGCACGAGCAGCTGCTGCACCTGCTGGGCGCAGCCAAGTGGCCCGCGCGTTATCTGCTGCAGCACCCCGGCGTGATCGACGAGCTGGTGGGCGATGCGCTGCTGTCCGAGCGTTTTGTGGTGGCCGACTTTGAACGCGAGCTGGGCATGCGCCTGGCGTCGCTGCGGTCCACCGGCGAGGACGACGACGAAACCCTGCTCAACCTGCTGCGCCGCGCGCAGCATGCAGAGACCTTCCGCACCCTGGCCCGCGACGTGGAGCGCCGCATCACCGTCGAGCAGGTGGCCGACGACCTGAGCGCGCTGGCCGACAGCGTCCTGCGCATCACCAGCCAGTGGTGCTGGAGCCGCCTCAAGAACCGCCACCGCGACGAGCCCCAGTTCGCCATCATTGGCTACGGCAAGCTGGGCGGCAAGGAGCTGGGCTACGGCAGCGACCTGGACATCGTCTTTGTATTTGATGACGACGACGAACGCGCCCCCGAGGTGTATGCGGCCTTTGTGCGCAAGCTCATCAACTGGCTCACCGTCAAGACCGGCGAGGGTGACCTGTACGAGATCGACACGGCCCTGCGGCCCAATGGCAACTCGGGCCTGCTGGTGACGAGCTTCGAGGCCTACGCCAATTACCAGCAGCAACGCGGCAGCAACACCGCCTGGACCTGGGAGCACCAGGCCATGACACGCGCGCGGTTCGTGATGGGCAGCGAGGCCTTGCGCGAGCGCTTTGACGCTGTGCGCGAGGCCGTCATCACGTCTGCCCGCGACCCGCTGGCGTTGAGGGGCGAGATCGTGACCATGCGCGAGCGGGTGCGCTCAGCCCACCCCACGCCCGCCGGTCGCTTCGACGTGAAGCACAGCCCGGGCGGCATGGTGGACGCCGAATTTGCCGTGCAGTACCTGGTGCTCTCGCAGTCTGCCGCCCACCCCGAATTGCGTGGCAACCTGGGCAACATTGCACTGCTGCAGCGGGCCGAGCAAGTGGGCCTGCTGCCCCCAGGCGTGGGCCACGCAGCCGCCGACGCCTACCGCGAACTGCGCCGGGTACAACACGTGGCGCGGCTGGACGAGGCGCCCACCCAGGTCACGCCACCCGCACTGCAGGCCGAGCGCGATGCCGTGCTGGCGCTGTGGTCGGCGGTCTTCGGCTCCGCAGCCCCATCGGCCTGATCGGCCGGGCGCACTGCGCAAGGGATGGCCGACTTCTGGAGGGGTCGCCTTCCCCCTCCCCGCCATATATTGGGACGGTGCAAAACCTCCATCCCATCTGCCCGTCCCTCGCTGCATTCAACAGGTCATCCCTGACAGAAACACGGCCGAAACACCCACGATATTTTTTGAAACAAAAATTTAATCAATCGTTTGATTAAATAATGCTGTAATCCGGCTCCATGCCAGATTCAGCCCCCAAGCCAACCCGGCCTTCCGTGCCCCCCCCACCGCCCACGGAAGGCGCACAGGCCCGCGCGCGGCTGCTACACGCCGCCTTGCGCCTCTTTGCCGAAAACGGCTTTGCCAAGGCGTCCATCCGCGACATTGCCCAGGCGGCGGGTGTCAACCCGGCCTCCATCAGCTACTACTTTGGCGACAAGAACGGGCTGTACCGCGCAGCGTTCACCGAGCCCATGGGCAGCCCCATCGCCGTGGATGCCTGGCCGGACACCTTGCCTGCGTTCATCGAGCTGCTGATCCAGAGCTTCATGCAACCCCTGCACGAAGGTGATCTGGTCGAGCTGTGCATGCGCCTGCACTTTCGCGAAATGCTGGACCCCACCGGGCTGTGGCAGCAGGAGCTGGAGTGCGAGATCAAGCCTGCCCACGCCGCGCTCGTCGGCCTGCTGTGCAAGGAGTTCGGCCTGAAAACTGCCGATGACGATGTGCACCGCCTGGCCATGGCCATCACCGCCCTGGCGCTGCAGTACTACGTGGGCCGCGACGTGGTGCAGGCCGTGCGCCCCGGCCTCACCGCCACGCCGCGGGGGCTGGCCGCCACCACATCGCGGCTGGTGGACTTTGCCCAGTTCATGGTGGACGGGGAACGCCAGCGCCGCGCTGCGGCCCGCGCGGCCGCCCCCGCCAAAAAAACCTCCTCTCCCCGTACCCCAGAGTGACTTGCACATGCGATTGATCTCACACAAACCCTTGTGGCTGGCGCTGGTCCTGCCACTGGTGGCCTGCTCCACCACCGCACCACCTGCGCAGGTATCGGCACCCGCACCTGCGGCCTGGCACGCACCCTTGCCACACCAGGGCTCCCTCACGGACATGGCCCACTGGTGGACCCAGCTGCAAGACCCGCTGCTGGTCGAGCTGATCGACGCCGCCCAGGCCGTGAGCCCGGGCATCGCACAGGCCCAGTCGCGCATTGCGCAGGCCCGCGCCACGCAGGTGGGCAGCCGGGCAGCCTTACTGCCCTCGCTCGACGCACAGGCCAGTGCCAGCCGGGGCTTCAATGACCAGCTGGCGCGTGTGGCCACCACCTCGCAGGCGGGGCTGCAGGCCAGCTGGGAGCTGGACCTGTTTGGCGCCAACCGCGCCGCCAAAACCGCTGCCGATGAGCGGCTGGCCGGCGCGCAGGCCCTGTGGCACGAGGCGCGCGTGAGCGTGGCAGCCGAGGTGGCACAGCAGACCAGCAGCATCCGCACCTGCCTGGCCCAGCAACAGGTGGCCGAGCGCGATGCGCAGTCCCGTAGCGAAACGTCCCGCCTGTCGCAGCTGAGTGAACGTGCGGGCTTTACTGCGCCCGCCACGGCCGCACTGGCACGCGCCAGCGCCGCCGAGGCCCAGGCCCGTGCCTCGCAGCAACGCATGCAATGCGATGTGGAGGTCAAGGCCCTGGTGGCGCTCACCGGCTGGGAAGAACCCACGCTGCGCACCCGGTTGGCCCAGCCGGTGGCTGCGGCCCCGGACGCGTTATTCACCGTGGACGCACTGCCCGCCCAGGTGCTGACCCAGCGCCCTGACGTGTACAACGCCGAGCGCGAAGTGGCTGCCGCCAGTGCGGACGTCGCCAGCGCCCAGGCCCAGCGCTACCCACGTCTGACCCTCAGCGGCAGTGTGGGTGCAGCCCAGGTGCGCATGGGGGGCGTGACCACCGACCTGAACACCTGGACCATCGGCCCGCTGGCGCTCAGCGTGCCGATCTTTGACGGCGGCCGCCGCGCCGCGCAGACCGATGCGGCGCAGGCCCGCTACGACGAGGCCGCGTCGCAGTACCGCGCCAAGGTGCGCCAGGCCGTGAGCGAGGTCGAGCAAGCCCTGGTGCGCCTGCAAAGCACGGCCGAGCGCAGTGCCAGTGCACGCACGGCGGCCGAGGGCTACCGCGCATCGTTCGACGCGACCGAGGCGCGCTGGCGTGGTGGCCTGGCCAGTCTGGTGGAGCTGGAAGATGCCCGGCGCACAGCACTGGCCGCCGAGAACGCGCTGGTCGCGCTGCAGCACGAACGCCAGACCGCCTGGATTGCGCTGTACCGCGCCGCCGGTGGTGGATGGAAAGAGTGAAGCACCCCCTGAGTCGCTTCGCGCCTTCCCCCTCTCTGGACTCGCTGCGCGAGTCGGGAGGGGGACGCCTCCGGTGCACGCAAGCGAAGCGCCGCATACGCGGCTTGGCGGCCCTTGCACGGGGGCACTGGCCTAGGCAGCGCCAGTTTTATCCCGGGCGGGTGGCGCGTCGCGCCTTGGAAAGCTGATATGAATTCTTCAGGACGAAAACAAATGCAAAATTTCTCTTCCTTCAAGTTCTCTCCCACCGCCTTCGCCGTGATCGCCGCCTGCGTGCTGGCCACGGGCGGTGCACTGGTTTTCTCGGGCGCATCGCGTGCCGCCGATGAACCCAAGGCGAGCCAGCCCCGGCCTGCGCTCACCGTCAGCACGGCGCAGCCACAGCGCATGCAGGTGCCGCTGCGCCTGGCGGCCAACGGCAACATCGCCGCCTGGCAAGAGGCGAGCATTGGGGCCGAGAGCAACGGCCTGCGCCTGACCGAGGTGCGTGTGAACGTGGGCGATGTGGTCAAGGCCGGGCAGGTACTGGCCACCTTCTCGGCCGACACGGTGCTGGCCGATGTGGCCCAGAGCCGCGCCAGCCTGCTCGAAGCCCAGGCCAACGCGGCCGAGGCCGCCGCCAATGCCGACCGAGCCCGCTCGTTGCAAGCCACGGGCGCACTCAGCCAGCAGCAGATCCAGCAGTTCACCACGGCTGAGCAAACCGCCCAGGCCCGCGTGGAGGCGTCCAAGGCCGCGCTGAACGCGCAGCAGCTGCGCCTCAAATACACGCAGGTGGTGGCGCCTGACAGCGGCGTGATCTCGGCCCGCACGGCCACCGTGGGCGCGGTGGTGGGTGCCGGCACGGAGCTGTTCCGCATGGTGCGCAAGGGCCGCCTGGAGTGGCGCGCCGAGGTCACGTCCACCGAGCTGCGGCGCATCCAGCCCSGGGCCAAGGTCAGCGTTACGGCTGCCAGCGGCGCCGCGGCCGAGGGCACCGTGCGCATGGTCGCACCCACGGTGGACCCGCAAACGCGCAATGCGCTGGTCTACGTGGACCTGCCCGCCAACACCGACTTCCGCGCCGGGATGTTTGCGCGGGGCGAGTTCGCACTGGGCAGCAGCGACGCACTCACCGTGCCACAAGAGGCGCTGGTGGTGCGCGACGGGTTCTCGTACGTGTTTGTGGTGGGCGGCGACCAGCGCGTGCAGATGCGCAAGGTCCAGACCGGCCGCCGCGTGGCCGACCGGGTCGAGGTGCTGTCGGGCCTGGACGCTGGAGCCTCCGTCGCCGTGCGCGGTGCGGGCTTTTTGAACGATGGCGACCTGGTGCGCGTGGCGGCCCCGGCGGCGGCGCCAGCGGCTGGCAAGCAGTCCTCCAGCCAGCATTTCATGCAAAAAGTGCCTGTAGCGCTAGTGAATCATGCGCAAGCAGCTATCAATTAAGGAGCATTCCACATGAATGTGTCCACCTGGTCCATCAAGAACCCCATACCGGCGCTGATGCTGTTTGTGCTGCTGACCTTCGGCGGCCTGCTGTCCTTCAACGCCATGAAGGTGCAGAACTTTCCCGACATCGACCTGCCCACGATCTCCGTGACCGTGGCGCTGCCGGGCGCCTCGCCCGCGCAGCTGGAGAACGACGTGGCGCGCAAGATCGAGAACAGCATCGCCACACTGCAGGGCCTCAAGCACATCTACACCAAGGTGCAGGACGGCGGCGCCACCATCACCGCCGAGTTCCGGCTGGAGAAGCCCACACAGGAGGCGCTGGACGACGTGCGCTCCGCCGTGGCCCGTGTGCGCGGCGACCTGCCGGGTGACGTGCGCGACCCCATCGTGACCAAGATGGACCTGGCCGCGCAGCCCGTGCTGGCCTTCACCATCGCGTCGGCCCGCATGGACGACGAGGCGCTATCCTGGTTTGTGGACGACGCCGTGGCCAAGAAGCTGCTCACCGTGCGCGGCGTGGGCGCCGTCAACCGCGTGGGTGGTGTGCAGCGCGAGGTGCATGTGGCACTCGACCCGGTCAAGCTGCAGTCCCTGGGCGCSWCGGCGGCCGATRTGTCACGCCAGCTGCGGCTGGTGCAGACGGAGAGTGCCGGCGGCCGCACCGACCTGGGCGGCAGCGAGCAACCGGTGCGCACGCTGGCAACCGTGCAGTCGGCGCAGGAGCTGGCGGGCCTCACGCTGGCACTGTCGGACGGCCGCCACGTGCGGCTGGACCAGGTGGCCACGGTGACGGACACCATCGCCGAGCCCCGCGCGCTGGCCCTGCTCAACGGCAAGCCGGTGGTGGGCTTCGAGGTCGCACGCAGCAAGGGCGCGAGCGAAGTGGAAGTGGGCGCTGCCGTGCAGGCGGCCCTGCAGGAGATGCGCGCGCAGCACCCGGACCTGGAAATCACCGAGGCCTTCAACTTCGTGCAGCCCGTGCAGGAGGAATACGACGGCTCCATGCACCTGCTGTACGAAGGTGCACTGCTGGCCGTGCTGGTGGTGTGGCTSTTCYTGCGCGACTGGCGCGCCACCTTCGTGTCGGCCGTGGCGCTGCCSMTGTCGGTGATMCCGGCGTTCATCGGCATGYACYKGCTGGGCTTCTCGATCAACGTGATCWCGCTGCTSGCGCTSTCGCTGGTGGTSGGSATCTTGGTGGACGACGCCATCGTGGAAGTCGAGAACATCGTGCGCCACCTGCGCATGGGCAAGACGCCCTACCAGGCGGCCAYGGAGGCGGCCGACGAGATCGGGCTGGCCGTGATCGCCACCACCTTCACGCTGATCGCGGTGTTCCTGCCCACGGCGTTCATGAGCGGCRTKGCSGGCAAGTTCTTCAAGCAGTTYGGCTGGACRGCSTCGCTSGCGGTGTTTGCCAGCCTGGTGGTGGCGCGSSTGCTCACRCCCATGATGGCGGCCTACATCCTCAAGCCCATCGTGGGCGACCACAAGGACCCGCGCTGGATGACGGTGTACCTGCGCTGGGCCGCGTGGTGCATCAAGCACCGGTGGATGACCTTCGTTGCCACGGCGGCCTTTTTCATCGGCTCGCTGGCGCTGATCCCGCTGCTGCCTACGGGCTTCATCCCGCCGGACGACAACTCGCAGACCCAGGTGTACCTGGAGCTGCCGCCCGGCGCCACGCTGGCGCAGACGCGTGCCGTGGCCGAGGACGCGCGGCAGCGCATCGCCAAGGTGGAGCATGTGCAAAGTGTGTACACCACCATCGGCGGCGGATCGGCCGGCACTGATCCTTTCATGGGAGGCGCCAGCACCGAAACGCGCAAGGCCACGCTGACCATCTTGCTGTCCGAGCGCGGCGACCGTCCGCGCAAGCAGGKCATCGAGAACCAGATCCGCGCCGCGCTSGARACGCTGCCCGGYGTGCGCAGCAAGGTGGGTCTGGGCGGCTCGGGCGAGAAGTACGTGCTGGTGCTCACGGGCGACGACCCGCAGGCGCTGACCACGGCCGCATTGGCGGTCGAGAAAGACCTGCGCACCATCCCCGGCCTGGGCAGCATCTCGTCCACCGCCAGCCTGRTSCGCYCCGARATYGCCGTGCGCCCCGACTTYGCSCGCGCCGCCGACCTGGGCGTGACCAGCAGCGCGATTGCCGAAACGCTGCGCATTGCCACCGTGGGCGACTACGACGTGTCGCTGCCCAAGCTCAATCTGGCCGCACGCCAGGTGCCCATCGTCGTCAAGCTGCAGGACGACGCGCGCAAGGACCTGTCGCTGCTGGAACGCCTGCCGGTGCCCGGCGCCAAGGGCCCGGTGATGCTGGGCCAGGTGGCCACGCTGGAGTTCAGCGGCGGCCCGGCCGTGGTGGACCGCTACGACCGCGCGCGCAACGTGAACTTCGAGATCGAACTCTCGGGCCAGCCGCTGGGCGACGTGACCAAGGCGGTCGAAGCGCTGCCCTCCATCCAGAACCTGCCAGCTGGCGTGCGCCAGATCACCATTGGCGATGCCGAGATGATGGGCGAGCTGTTTGCCAGCTTTGGCCTGGCCATGCTCACCGGCGTGCTGTGCATCTACATCGTGCTGGTGCTGCTGTTCAAGGACTTCCTGCACCCGGTGACCATCCTGGCGGCGCTGCCGCTGTCGCTGGGTGGCGCGTTTGTGGGGCTGCTGATTGCGCAGAAGAGCTTCTCGATGCCCTCGCTCATCGGGCTGATCATGCTCATGGGCATTGCCACCAAGAACTCCATCCTGCTGGTGGAGTACGCGATTCTGGCGCGGCGCGAGCATGGCATGACGCGCTTTGAGGCGCTGATCGACGCCTGCCACAAGCGCGCACGGCCCATCATCATGACCACGCTGGCCATGGGTGCGGGCATGCTGCCGATCGCCATCGGCCTGGGTGCTGCGGACGCGAGCTTTCGCTCGCCCATGGCGGTGGCGGTGATTGGTGGACTCATCACCTCGACGCTGCTGAGCCTCCTGGTGATTCCGGCGGTGTTTACTGGGGTGGACGACCTGGGGCAAGGGTTCGGCCGGCTGGCCCGCCGCCTGCGCGGGGGGGGGGGGCGCCATGCCCCGGGCGCACCGGCGGCCCCCACAGCCACAGCCGCCGCCACGGCGCAACCAGCAACTCCCTCTGCCCCCTGAGGCCAAGTCTTGGCGCGCCCCCCCCGGCGTGGGCCCAAAAAGCAGGGCAATCACGGGGGTCGCGCGGGCTTTGGCGGGAGGTAGCCGTCGGATAATGCAACGCGCACCATGAACCTCGTCAGCCTCAACATCGAATCCATCCAGCTGGGCCATCCCCTGCCTTTTGTGCTGCGGGGGGCCGACGGCGTGTTGCTGGCGCAAAAGGGCTATGTGATCCGCACCCGCGACGAACTGGCCAAGCTGGTCGAACGCGGGCGCGAGCTGTGCGTGGACACCGACGAATCCGGCGGCAGCCACCGCGCCTACCTGGCGCAGTTGCAGCGCATGCTGATCGCCGACACCAACCTGGGCGAGATCGCCGCCATGAAGATGACGGCAGGCGAGCAGGCCGCCGCAGCGGCCGCTGCGCGTGCGGGCAAAACCCTGCCCGACTGGCCCGAGCTGCAGTTGCGCGCCACGCAGCTGCTGCGCACCCCGTCGCCCAGCGACTTTGGCGGTCGGTTTCAGGCGCTGCACGACGAGCTGGTGCGCCATTGCGAACAGACGCCCGACGCCACGCTGCTGGCACTGATCTATCTCTCGGCCCAGGAAACGCGCATGTACAGCGCCACGCATTCCATGCTGGTCAGCTGCGTGTGCATGGTGGTGGCCCGCGAGATGCTGCGCTGGCCCAGCGGCCGGGTGCAGCAATTGGGGCACGCAGCGCTGAGCATGAACATCGCCATGACCGAGCTGCAGGACCAGTTGGTGCTGCAGACCCAGCCCCTCACCGCGACCCAGATTGCCGCCGTGGAAGACCACGCGGCGCGGTCCGAGGCGCTGCTGCGCCATCTGGGCGTGGCCGACCCGGTGTGGCTGGAGGCCGTGCGCTGCCACCACCACCGCACGCCCGGGCCCCTGGCCAAAAAGACCGAAGCCCAGCAAATGGCCCGCCTGCTGCAGCGCGCCGACATTTTTGGTGCCCGCCTGGCCCCCCGCGCCGCGCGGCTGCCCATGCCTGTCACTGCCGCCATGCAGGCCAGCTACTACGACGAAGAGCACCAGGTGGACGAGGCCGGCGCCGCCCTCGTCAAGACCCTGGGCGTCTATCCCCCCGGTGCCTTTGTGCGCCTGGCCAGCCGTGAAGTGGGCGTGGTCATCCGCCGGGGCACCACCGCCACCACCCCTCGCGTGGCCGTGGTGACCAACCGCGACGGCATGGCCACGGGCGAGCCCATTCCCCGCGATACGGGCATGCCGCCCTGGAAGGTCACCGGTGTGGTGGCTTTCAAGGACGTGCGGGTCAACCTGTCGTTGGACCGCCTGCTGCAGATGGTCTGACGCCTGGGAGGGCGCTGCGAGCCCCCCGGTTCTGCGTGCCGCCGCTGTCTGCGGCGGGCCACAGCTCCCCCTCATACCTGCATGAGGCGTTGCCCATGCGTGGCTCCTGCCGCCCGTCACTGGGGCTGAAGCTGTATCCACTCCTTTCCCTACCGCGCCATGGGCCAGCGCCGGTGGTACTGCGCGGCCGCTTTTTGGCCCCCGCGTCCCGCTTCCTTCCGAAATCTGAATCCAAACGCGTGCGCGCCACGTAAACCATTCAGTACAAATAAAAACTCATGTGGACAAAAAATGATGAAATGGTTAAATTGGCCGCACTCACTGCCCAAAGTCCTATGAACCGCCTTACAAGACTCCTCTCGACAGCCACCGCGCTGGCGGCCTGGCTGCTGTTGGCGCCCGCCGCCCAAGCGGCCGATGCGCCTGCAGCGTGCCCGGCCACGCTGCAGCACACCTTTCCGCGCCTGCAGGACGAAAAGCCGCAGTCGCTTTGCCAGTACAGCGGAAAAGTGGTTCTGGTGGTCAACACGGCCAGCTTCTGTGGCTTTACCGGCCAGTACAAGGGACTGGAAGAGCTGTATGCCCGCTACAAGGACAAGGGGCTGGTGGTGCTGGGCTTCCCGTCCAACGACTTTGCCCAGGAAAAAGGCAGCAACAAGGAAATCGCCGACTTCTGCGAAAACACCTTCGGGGTGAAATTTCCCATGTTTGCCAAAAGCAGCGTGAAGGGCCCGGAGGCTTCGCCGCTGTACCAGCAGCTGGCGCAGCTGTCGGGCACGGCGCCCCGCTGGAACTTCCACAAATACCTGCTGGGCCGCGACGGCAAGCTGGTGGACAACTACTCCAGCCTGACCGGGCCGGACAACAAGGGCCTGGTGCGTGCCATCGAACAGCAGCTCGCCCTGCCCACACCCCGGTGAGCGCAATGACTTCTTTACATTTCTTGAAAAAAAATACAGAAGGCCTCTGGAACTTCGCCGGGGCGGCCTCACTCTATCCATTGCGCAAGACGATTGCGCAGCGTACAGTTTTAATGTTGCGAAGCCTTTCGGGCCCCCGGGTTCCGACTGACCTCCTGGAGCGCTTCTCCTCCCTCCCTCTCTTATTCGTTTCGGGACGCTTCGCAACCTTTTTATTCCGTGCACCGGCCAGAGGGAGCCGGTCATGAAAATCGCCATCATCGGCTCCGGCATCTCCGGGCTTTCCGTCGCGCACCAGCTGCGCGGCCAGGCGGACATCACGCTGTTTGAGGCGGGCGACTACTTCGGCGGCCACACCCACACCGTCGATGTCACCCTGCCCGATGCGTCAGGCGCCCCGGTCACCCACGGCGTGGACACCGGCTTTCTGGTGTTCAACGAGCGCACCTATCCCCACCTGATCCGCCTGCTGGCCGAGCTGGGCGTGGAGACGGCCAAGTCGGACATGTCGTTCTCGGTGCAGGTGCCCGCAGCCCTGGGCGGGGGCAGAGCCCTGGAGTGGAGCGGCACCAACCTCAGCACCGTGTTTGCCCAGCGTTCCAACCTGGTCAACCCGCGTTTTCTGGGCATGCTGCGCGACCTGCTGCGCTTCAACCAACTGTGCACGCGCATTGCCGACAAGCAGGCCGAGGCAGCGCTGATGCAGCCGCTGGGCGACTTTTTGCGCGAGCACCGCTTTGGCGATGCCTTCCGCGACTGGTACTTCTTGCCCATGCTGGGTTGCATCTGGAGCTGCCCCACCGACCAGATGCTGAAGTTCCCAGTGGCCACCATGATCCGGTTCTGCCACAACCACGGCCTGATTCAGGTGAGCAACCGCCCCCAGTGGTGGACGGTGTCTGGCGGTGCGCGCCATTACGTGGACAAGATCGTGGCGGGCATTGCCGACAAGCGCCTGAACACCCCCGTGCGCCGCATCGAGCGCGACGCCGCCGGGGTGCGCGTGGTGACCGCAGGCCACACCGAACACTTTGACCAGGTGGTGCTGGCCACCCATTCGGACCAGTCGCTCGCGCTGCTGGCCCAGCCTTCGACGCAAGAGCGCGCCGTGCTCGGCGCCATCCGCTACCAGGCCAACCGCGCCGTGTTGCACACCGACACCTCGGTGTTGCCCGAGCGCCGCGCTGCCTGGGCCGCCTGGAATTACGAGCGTGCCCCGCAGCGCAGCCGCGAGTCGGCCCGCGTGTGCCTGCACTACCTCATCAACCAGCTGCAGCCCGTGCCGTTCGCGCAGCCCGTGGTGGTGTCGCTCAACCCGGTGCGCGACATTGCGCCTGAGCATGTGATCGGCAGCTACGAATACGCCCACCCGGTGTTCGACATGGCCGCTATCCGCGCGCAGCAGCAGGTGGGCAAGCTGCAAGGGCAGCAGCACACCTGGTTCTGCGGCGCCTGGACGGGCTACGGCTTCCACGAAGACGGCCTCAAATCGGGCCTGGCCGTGGCCGAGCAATTGCTGGCCGCCCTGCCAGCCCCCCTGGCGGAGGCTGCGTGAGCCAAGCGCCGGCCCCCACCGCAGCGCCCCTGATCGGCTTCGGCCAGGTGCGCCACACGCGGCTGCGGCCCCGGCGGCATGCGTTCGCCTACCCCACGTTTTTCCTGATGCTGCCGATGCGCAGCCTGCCCGGCATGCGTGGGGAGCTGGCTGTGAACCGGCGTGGCGCCATCAGCTTCCACGATGCGGACCACGGCGACGGCCGCAGCGCCGCGCAGGGCGGGGCGCTGGCCTGGCTGGACGAGTTGCTGCGCACCGAAGGCATCACCGACGCCACAGGTGAGGTGTGGCTGCACTGCTACCCCCGTGTGCTGGGCTACACCTTCAAACCCGTGAGCTTCTGGTACTGCCACCGTGCCGATGGCCCCCTGCGCGCCATCGTGGTGGAAGTGAACAACACCTTTGGCGAGCGCCACTGCTACCTGCTGGATGCGCCGCAGTACGGCGTGGAACAGCAGGCACGCAAGGTGTTCCACGTGTCGCCGTTCTGCGAGGTGAGCGGCGGTTACCGCTTTCGTTTCATGCGCACCGAGGCCGGTGCACAGGACGCAGGCCGCACCGTGGTGCGCATCGACCACGACGACGACACCGGCCCGCTCATCCAGACCAGCGTGAGCGGCACCCTGCAGACCATCACCGCACAGACCCTGCGCCAGGCGCTTTGGGGCTACCCCGCCATGACACTGGCCATCATTGCCCGCATCCACTGGCACGCGCTGCAGCTGTGGCTCAAGCGCGTGCGTTTCCATCGCAAGCCCGAGGCGCCTGCCTCCATCGTGACCCGTTGATCTCCATGTCGTTCCAGCCCCGCGAGACCGCCGCCATGAACTCCACCACCGCCACCCGCTCCGACCGCAACGCGCAGGCCCTGCCCGCAGGCACGCCGGCAGCCGCCCGCACCGCGCTCAGGCTGCTGCAGCGCCTGCAGCACGGCCACCTCACGGTGCAGTTGCCTGACGGCACCCTGCAGCACTTCGGGCACGGCAATGGCCCGTCGGCGGCGATCACGCTCAAGAACTGGAATGTCTGCAGCGCAGCGCTCAAGTCGGGCGACATCGGCTTTGCCGAGAGCTACATCGCGGGCGACTGGACCACCCCACACCTGACCGATCTGCTCAAGCTCTTCATCGCCAACCGCCAGCAGGTGGAAGGCGTGATCTACGGCACCTGGGCCGGCCGCCTGCTGTACCGCATCAAGCACCTGCTCAACCGCAACACCCGCGCCAACAGCCAGAAGAACATCCACGCCCACTATGACCTGGGCAACGCGTTCTACGAACTCTGGCTGGACGACACGATGAACTACTCGTCCGCCTGGTTCGAGGGCGATGCAGGCGGCGACATGCGCGCTGCCCAGCACGCCAAGGTGCGGCGCGCGTTGCGCATGGCCGGTGTGCAGCCAAATTCCCGGGTGCTGGAGATCGGCTGTGGCTGGGGCGCGCTGGCCGAGATGGCGACCGTCGAATTCGGCGCCCACCTGACGGGCGTGACACTCTCCACCGAGCAGCTCGCCTTCGCGCAAAAGCGCATGGCGCTGCAAGGGGTGGCCGAGCACGCCGACCTGCGCCTGCAGGACTACCGCGACATCCAGGACGGCCCATACGACGCCATCTGCTCCATCGAGATGGTCGAGGCCGTGGGCCGCGAATACTGGCCTACCTACTTCCAGTCGGTGAACCGCCTGCTCAAGCCAGGCGGCCGGGCCTGCATCCAGAGCATCGTCATCGACGACAGCCTGTTCGAGCGCTACATCAGCTCCACGGATTTCATCCAGCAGTACATCTTCCCGGGTGGCTGCCTGCCGTGTCCGCGCGAGTTCCGCCGCGAAGCCGAGGCGGCAGGCCTGCGCGTGGTCGACGAGTTTGCGTTTGGCCAGGACTACGCCGAAACCCTCAAGCGGTGGCGCGAGCGCTTCCTGGCGCAGCGCACGCAGATCCTGCAGCTGGGGTTTGACGAGCGCTTCATGCACATCTGGGAGTTCTACCTGGCGTATTGCGAGGCGGCGTTTGCGATGAGCAACATCGACCTGGTGCAGTACACCCTGGCCAAGGACTGATGATTGCTATGAAAAATATAGCTGCCACCGCAATATTCACTAGCGCATTGATGGCTTTTGGCCCTCAAACCGCGCTGGCGCAGGTTGCAGAGGCCAGCGCAGCCGCCGCAGCCCCGCTGTCGGGGGCCCGCCTGGTGGGCCAGGGCGTGCTGCGGTTTCTGGGGTTTGAGATCTACCGTGCGCGGCTGTGGGTGCAGCCCGGCTTTGATGCCGACAACTACGCCGCCCACCCCCTGGCGCTGGAGCTGACTTACCACCGCGATTTTTCGGCCGAGGCCATTGCCAAGCGCTCCATCGAAGAGATGCGCCGCGTGGGCAGCTTCACGCCGCAGCAGGCCGCGCGCTGGCAGCAGGCACTGACCGCCGCGCTGCCGGATGTGAAGGCCGGCGACCGGCTGCTGGGCCTGTACCAGCCCGGCGCGGGCGCCGTGTTCAAGATGGGCGGGCGTGTGGTGGGCGAGGTGCCCGACGCCGAGTTCTCGCGTCTGTTCTTCGGCATCTGGCTGTCGCCGCAGACCTCCGAGCCCGGACTGCGGCAAGAGCTGATCGCGGCCACCCGCACTGCGGGACAAGGGCAGCAATGACCACCACCACGCCCATGCGCGCCAGCCAAGGCCTGGCCTATGGGCTGCTGGGCCTGCCGCTGGCTTTTGTGGCGCTGCCACTGTATGTGCTGTTGCCCAACCACTACGCACGCGAGTTCGGCATGCCGCTTGCCACGCTGGGCTCGGTGCTGCTGGCGGCGCGGCTGTTCGACGCGGTGTCCGACCCGCTGCTGGGGCGTCTGTCCGATTACCTGTTCGGCCGCTCGGTGCGCGCCGTGCTGGCGGTGGGCGCGGTATCGGCCGTGGTGCTGGCACTGGGGCTGACCAGCCTGTTCTTTCCGCAGGTGCGCGGGGCCGATGCCCTCATCGCCTGGGCGCTGGTGGCGCTGCTCATCACCTACACCGCCTACAGCCAGCTGGGCATTGCGCACCAGTCTTGGGGCGCGCGGCTGGGCGGCGACGAGCTGCAGCGCGGCCGCATCGTGGCCTGGCGTGAGGGCGCCGCGCTGGTGGGCGTGGTGCTGGCTTCGGTGCTGCCCGCGCTGCTGGGCCTGCCGGTGATGCTCAGTGTGTTTGCCCTCACCCTGCTGCTGGGCTGGTGGGCGTGGACCAGAGCCCCGCGCCCCGCAGACCATGCAGAGGCCATGGCGGGCGTGTACCGCCCGGCACAGCGTGCCAGCCTGTGGCGGCCCTGGGGACGGGCTGCCTTTCGCCGCCTGCTGGCCGTGTTCATGCTCAACGGCATCGCCAGTGCCATCCCGGCCACGCTGGTGCTATTCTTCATCCAGGACCGCCTGCAGGCCCCGCCTGCGCAGGAGCCCATGTTCCTAGCGGCCTATTTTGTCTGTGCGGCGCTGTCCATCCCGCTGTGGCTGCGTGCCGTGGCGCGCTGGGGCCTGGCGCGCACCTGGCTGGCGGGCATGCTGCTGGCAATTGCCGTGTTTGTGTGGACGGCGTTTCTGGGCGCGGGTGATGTGTTGCCGTTCCTCCTGGTCTGCGCGCTGTCAGGCGTGGCCCTGGGCACGGACCTGGCCCTGCCCAGTGCCCTGCTGGCGGGCGTGATCGCGGCCGAGGGCGACAGCGGCCGGCACGAGGGCGCGTACTTCGGCTGGTGGAACTTTGCCACCAAACTCAACCTGGCCCTGGCGGCAGGCCTGGCGCTGCCCCTGCTGGGCTGGCTGGGCTACGCGCCGGGCACGCGCAGCGATGACGGCCTGCAGACACTGGGCCTGGCCTACGCCGTGCTGCCCTGCGCGCTCAAGCTGGCGGCAGCAGCAGCGCTGTACGTCCTTTTTCTACGGCACCCACGCGGTGCGGCGATGGCTGGAACCTGACACCGATACCCCCAAGGCACAACCCATGATGCAAAGACGCCTCCTCCTCTCCGCCGCTGTGGCTGCGCCCGTGGTGCTGTCCGGCTGCGCCAGCCAGAACCTCGATGGCTACGCCACCGAGAAACCCGTGCTGGACCTGGCCCAGTATTTCAACGGCAAGATCGACGCCTACGGCATCTTCCAGGACCGCAGCGGCCAGATCGTCAAACGCTTCACCGTGGTGATGGACTGCAGCTGGAAAGGCAACGAGGGCGTGCTGGATGAAGCCTTCACCTACTCCGACGGCACCACACAGCGCCGCATCTGGCGCCTGACCAAGCACGCGGACGGCCGTTACACCGGCACCGCCGACGATGTGGTGGGCACGGCCAACGGCCAGACGCGCGGCAACGCCTTCCGCTGGAACTACACGCTGGCCCTGCCGGTGGATGGCAAGGTCTACAACGTGGACCTGGACGACTGGATGTACCTCATCGACGACCGGGTGATGCTCAACCGCGCCACCATGACCAAGTTCGGCGTGCGCCTGGGCGAGATCACGCTGTCCTTCACCAAACGCGCACCATGAGCCTCAACCCTCCCTTGCGCGACTGGCAGGGCCGCCGGGCCTGGCTCATCGGGGCCAGCAGTGGCATTGGCCAGGCCACCGCAGCCGCGCTGCATGCGCGCGGTGCGCAGGTCATCGTGTCGGCGCGCAGCGGTGATGCACTGAACGCCTTTGTCGTGCAGCACCCCGGCAGCATGGCGCTGGCTTTTGACACTGCCGAACCGGCACAGGTGCAGGCCGCCGCAGCGCAGGTGCTCGCGGGAGGGGCGCCCGACCTGGTGTGCTACTGCGCGGGCTACTACCGCGACATGCGCGCCACCGACTTCGATCTGGCCGTGATGCTGCGCCATGAGCAGATCAACTACAACGGCGTGCTGCACGTGCTGGCCGCCGTGTTGCCCCCCATGCTGGCCGCAGCGGAGGCCGGGCGCCCAGGCCATGTGAGCCTGATCAGCAGCGTGGCAGGCTTTCGCGGCCTGCCCAAGAGCCTGGCCTATGGGCCCACCAAGGCTGCCCTCATCAACCTGGCCGAGGCGCTGTACTTGGACCTGCACGACCTGGGCATGGGCGTGAGCGTGATCAACCCTGGTTTTGTGGCCACGCCACTCACGGCGGGCAACGACTTCACCATGCCGGCCCTCATCTCACCCGAAGCAGCAGCGGCGGCCATCGTGCAGGGCTGGGAGCGGGGGCATTTCGACATCCACTTCCCCAAGCGTTTCACACGCGTGATGAAGCTTCTGCGGCTGTTGCCGTACCGTTGGTACTTCCCCGCCGTTCGCCGCTTCACAGGCCTTTGACTTTTGCGATGCAGCCCCCGAACACATCCCCATCCACCGAAGAAGCCGTCACGCGCGTTGTCGCATTCTTTGAAAACCTCTCGCCTGCCGACATAGCGGCCATTGGCCATTTCTACGCACCACAGGCGCGCTTCAAGGACCCCTTCAACGAGGTGCAGGGCGTGCCTGCCATCCAGGCCATTTTTGCCCACATGTTCGAGGCGCTGGAGCAGCCGCGTTTTGTGGTCACCGGGCGGGTGGTGCAGGGCACGCAGTGCTTCTTGACCTGGGACTTCCTGTTCGCTTTCAAGGACTTTCACAAGGGCGTGACGCAGACGGTGCGTGGTGCCTCGCACCTGGTGCTGGACGAACAGGGTCTGGTGACGCTGCACCGCGACTACTGGGATGCGGCCGAAGAGATGTACGAAAAGCTGCCCGTGGTGGGCGCACTGATGCGCTGGCTCAAAAAGCGCGCCAACAGCTAGGGATCCGCTGCACGCATCGAGCGGTAAGTGGGCGCTGTGGATCGGAATGGTCTGCTAGGCGCAAAACGCAGCACCAGCTGTCGCTATTGCGAAGTGTTGCAACACCGCAGGCTGCCCGGGACCGCAGATGCTCACGGCGCGGCGATTCGTGCACAGGGTCCCCGGGGCCTGCTCACCCTCTTCACCCCACTGCCCGGATGCGCGAATGCCCGGGCAAGGGCACTGCGCGTTGCAACACGCCTTCGGCCAGCCACAGCGCGCTGTTCCACGCCCGTTGCGCCACATAGGGCAGAGGCAGCTGCTGGTAGTCGTCGTTGAAGACCTCAAAGCTGTAATCGCCCTGATAGCCCATGCCGTCCAGCGTGCGTACCAGTTCGGCCAGCGCCTTGCTGTGCACGCCTTCGCCGGGGAACACGCGAAAGTGCCGCGCGGTCTCGATGCGCTCTTGCACTGTGCGCGTTTCCTGCCACATGAAGTCGGACAGCTGCACGAGGTAGATCTTGGCGGGGTCCACGTCCTCCAGCGCCGCGAGCGGCGTGCTGGTGGCGAACTGGTGGTACGAATCAATGGCCAGCCCGAGGTTGGGGCAATCGGCCTGTTCCACGGCGGCCCAAGCCTGGTGCACCTCGTTGATGTGGCGGCCCCAGGAGAGGCCCTCAAACGCCACGCGGATGCCATGGGGCAGCGCCAGCAGGGCCAGCTTGCGCAGGTCGCGCGCAATGGTATCGGCGTCAGACGTAGCGTGCGAAGACGTGGAGCTACAGGCCAGCAGCACGGGCGCGCCCAGGTCGCGCGCCATCAGGATCATCTGCTTGGCGATGTCCACCTTGTAGCTGTGCAGGTGGCCGGACAGACCCTCGAAGTCGCGCAGCACCTGGAAGCCCGTCACCCGCAGACCGCTGCTGCGCACGGCGTGCACGGCGGCCTCGATGCCCTCGGGGTGGCCCACGATGTCGCGCGCGGCCAGCATGATCTGGCCAAATCCGGCGGCCTTGACGGCGGCGAGCTTGGCCTCCAGCGGGCCGGCCAGGCTGATGGTGTCCATGCCAAAGTCGGCGACGTTGCGTTGCATGGTGGATGTGCGCATGGGGCAGTCTCCAGGCTCAGCGTGCGTCCAGCACCAGTTCGAAGCTGGGTGCGCCGGCATCTGCGCGGGTGAGGGCGCCGCGCGTGCCCGTGTGCACGCCGGTGGGGGACTCGACGAAGTCCACGCCGCGCTCGCGCAGCGCTTGCACCGTGGCCAGCACGTCGGGCGCGCCAAAGGCCACGCGTTGCAGCAACTCTTCGGGGTCGGCTTCCAGCGCATCGACCAGCGGTTCGATGAGCTGCCAGTGCAGCGTGCCACAGGGGCTGGCCAGTATGCGGCCGTGGGTGAGCACGCCAAACGACTGATCCGGTGCCAGCTCGGCGAAGCCAAACAGTTCCCTGTAGAAGTGGATCCAGTCCTCCCCACGGCCCAGGCCGATGTACTGCACCACGCCAAACAGGTGCAGGCCCTGCAACGCGGGCGGGCGCTGGTTGACGGTGGGGATGGGCACAAAGTCCACGTCGTAGATGGAGAACTCCTTCCAGCGGTCGACAAAGTAGATGCGGCTGGCACCCACCCCGTGGATGGCAGGGATGTTCAGCTCCATCACCTCGACCTCGGTGTGCACGGCCCAGGCGCCCAGTTCCAGCACCCGGCGGTAGGCCGCGGCCGCATTGCCCACGCGAAAAGCAATGGCGGCGAGCACCGGCGCTTCAGTGAGCGCGGGCGGGGAGTGCACGCCGGTGAGCTCGTTGTCCTGGTGGGCGTTGACGATGATGTTCATGTCGCCCTGGCGGTACAGCAGCACCTCGCGCGACCGGTGGCGCGCCACGGGCTGAAAGCCCATGCGCTCCAGCGCCTGGCCCAGGGCCTGCGGACGGCTGGTGGCGTATTCGATGAACTCCACGCCCTGCAAGCCCAGGGGGTTGGGCAGTTCGCCCAGCGTTTCGCGGGCGGCCATCATCGGGGTGCTCATGGTGTCGGCTCCTTGGGGGTTGCGGCGGGCAGTGGCATCAGCGCGTGCTGACCAGGCGGCGGAAATGTGCATCCATGCGCGCCGCATCGGGCGCCTCGCCGGTGAACAGCTCGAACGCGCCCACGGCCTGGCCCACAGCCATGCCACCGCCGTCGGATACCCGGCAGCCCAGCGCGCGTGCGGCCTGCACCAGGGCGGTGTCGAGCGGGAAATACACCACTTCGGACACCCACATCGGGGGCCGCAGCAGGGCCACATCGAGTGGCAGGCCGGGCAGTTTGTCCATGCCCGTGGGCGTGGCGTGGATCAGGCCTGTGGCCTGCGCCATGGCCGATTGGATGTCGGAGGCTTCGGCCCGGGCGCCGTACAGCGCATTCACGTCGGCTGCCAGTTGAGCCGCACGCTCGGGCTGCGCATCGACGATGCTCAGGTGCTCAGCGCCCAGCCGTAGCACGGCGTGTGCAATCGCAGCGCCTGCACCGCCCGCGCCGAGCAGCACCACGCGGCGCAGGTCGGCGCCAGGCAGTGCGCGGGTAAAGCCCCAAGCCCAGCCCGATCCGTCGGTGTTGTGGCCCACGAGTTTTCCGCCCTGGATGACCACGGTGTTCACGGCGCCCATGGCGCGCGCTTCTTCGGACAGGCTGTCGAGGTGCGGAATCACCGCCTGCTTGCAGGGGTAGGTCACGTTGCAGCCCGCGTAGCCCATGATGCGCGCCGCCGACAACAGCGTGGGCAGATGCTCCGCAGAGGAAGCAGAGCGGTCAAGGTCGATGAGCTGGTAGTGCAGGCGCATGCCGTGATGGCGCGCTTCTTCTTCGTGCAGCGCGGGCGACAGCGATTTCTGGATGCCGGCACCGATCAGTCCGATCAGCACCTTGCGGGGGCTTGTGGATGGCATGGCGGACGTGGGTGTGGTGACCGGGGGATCAAGCAGCTGGATGCTCATGGGGCGGGCGGGATACGGGGTGAATGCACGGCCGGGCGTGGCGGGCCCACTGGCAGCCGTGCAGGGAGAGCAGCGTGGGGCTTACTTGCCGCCGCGCAGCTTGGCCAGCGTGGCGTAGACCTCTTTCACCGTCTCTGCGCCCACTTTTTCGCTGTGCTTTTCGACCACAGGTTTCACCTTGGCGCGCAGCTTGTCCAGCTCGGCAGGCGAGAACTCGGACACCTGCATGCCGGCCTTCTTGAGGTCTTCCAGTGCCACATTGGCCTGCACGCGCGACACACCGCGCTGGAAGGTGGTGGCCTCGGCCATGGCATCGGTCAGCGCCTTCTGGTCAGCAGGGTTCAGGCTGTCCCAGAACTTCTTGCTCACAATCACGGCCTGGGGGTTGTACATGTGGCGCGTCACGGTCAGGTACTTCTGCACCTCCGCAAACTTGGACGACAGGATGGTGGAGAACGGGTTCTCCTGGCCGTCCACGGCCTTTTGCTCCATGGCCGTGTACAGCTCGGGGAAGGGCATGGGCACGGCATTGGCGCCCAGCGCGTTGAACATGTCGATGTAGATGGGCGACTGGATCACGCGGATCTTGAGGCCTGCAATGTCTTCAGCCTTGGTGATGGGGCGCTTGCTGTTGGTGAGGTTGCGAAAGCCCAGCTCCCAATAACCCAGGCCCACCAGGTTCTTGGCCTGCAGCTTTTCGAGCAGCTTCTTGCCGAAGGGGCCGTCCGTCACGGCGTCAGCCTCTTGGGGCGTAGCGAACAGGAAGGGGAAGTCGTAGATGCCGAATTCCTTGGCCTGGGCCGACAGAATGCCCGCGTTGAGCACCGTCATCTCCACCGTGCCACCTTGCAGCGCCGATACGGTCTGCAGGTCGCCGCCCAGCGTGCCGCCGGGGAAGAGCTTGACGGCAATGCGGCCGTTGGTCTTGGCCGCCACCAGGTCGGCAAACTTCTGCGCGCCCTGGGCCTGCGGGTGGTCCTTCTGGTTCTGGAAGGCGAACTTGATGGTGCGCTCCTGCGCGTGCGCAGCGGGCAGCAGCGATGCGGCGACGAGGGCCGTGGCGAGCAGGGTCTTGAGCAGCTTCATGGGATGGTCTCCTTGGTTTTTGGGCAGGCAGAAACGGTAGGCGCGGGAGGGAGGGTCAGCCCCCAAGCAGGCGCAAGGGCACGAGAACGATGGACGGGAACAGAACCAGCAGGAACATGACGATGAACTGCGCCACCATGAACGGCATGACACCCCGGGTGACCTGCGACATGGAAATGCGGCCCACCCCGGCAACCACGTTGAGCACSGTGCCCACSGGYGGCGTGATSAGSCCRATGGCGTTGTTGATGATGAACAGCACGCCGAAGTACACCGGGTCAATGCCCGCSGCCTTGACCACCGGCATCAGSACRGGCGTGAGGATGAGGATGGTCGGCGTCATATCCATCGCSGTGCCSACCRCCATSACCAGCACCATGATCGCGATCAGCAACAACGTCTGGTTGCCCATGAAGGGCTCCAGCATGCCGATGACGGCAGACGGGAGGTCGGCCACGGTGATGAGCCAGGCCGACACCATGGCTGCAGCGACCAGAAACATCACCACGGCGCTGGTGCGTGCGGAGGTCTGAAAGATCTCCACCAGCTGACGCAGGGTCAGCTCACGGTACACGACCATCGCGACAAACAACGAGTAGACGGCGGCCACCACAGCGGCCTCGGTGGGTGTGAACACCCCCATGCGCAGACCCACCAGGATGATGATGGGCAGGCCCAGGGCCCAGACGGCTTCGCGCAACGCCAGCAGCAGCTCGGCGCGCGTTGCGCGCTTCGGCGGCGCCACGTTCTCGCGCCGCACCAGCCACCACCACGTCACAGCCAGCGAGAGCCCCAGCAGCACACCGGGAACAATGCCCGCCAGGAACAGCTTGCTGATGGACACGTTGGCGGCTACGCCAAAGATCACAAAGCCGATCGAGGGCGGTATCACTGGCGCGATGATCCCGGCGGAGGCAATCAAGCCCGCCGAACGCTCCTTGTTGTGCCCCGCAGCCACCATCATGGGCAGCAGCAGCGACGCCAAGGCCGCCGCGTCCGCCACGGCCGAGCCCGACACTGCCGCCAGGATCACGGCCGCCATGATGGCCACGTAGCCCAGGCCACCGRGGACATGGCCTACCACGGTGAGCGCCAGCTTCACGATGCGCTTGGACAGCCCGCCCACATTCATGATCTCGCCCGCCAGCATGAAGAACGGCACGGCCAGCAGCGGGAAGCTGTCCGCGCCGTTGATCACGTTCTGTGCCAGGATCTGCGCGTCGAACAGGTCGAGATGCCACATCAGCGCCACACCGCAGATCAGCAGCGCGTAAGCGATGGGGACACCGATCGCCATGGCAAGCAGCAGGGAGCCCAGGAAGATGGTGACGGTCATGGTGCGCGTTCCAGTGCAAAAGAGGGATCAGTGGCGTGTGCCCGCCGAGGGAGGGGTGGCACTGGCGTCTTCCGTGCGGTGTTGCAGTGCCGCGAGTTCTTCACTTTCCTGCACCATGACCAGCTCATGCTCGCCCAGCGGCACAAAGAGCGTGCGCAGCAGATCGCGGACCAGAATGGCAATGGCTGATGCGCCCATGAGCACGCCGCTGGCATAGAAGATGCCTACGGACGCCCCGGTCACCGGCGCTTCGGTGTCGGCATTGATCAGCATCTGGGCCCAGCTGCCTTTGAGCAGCAGCCAGGAGACATACAGCATCGAGATCTGAGCGAGAACCAGGCAGATCTTCTTGCCCGCAGCGGGCAGGCGAGACACCAAGACATCGGTGCCCAGGTGCCCATGCTCTCGCAAAGCCACCACGGCCCCCATGAATGTCAGCCACACAAACAGCCATCGCGACAGCTCTTCGGACACCGTGATGCCCGAGTTCACCGTGTAGCGCAGCACCACGTTGCCGAACACCAGCACCACCATGATTGCCAGACACAGACCGGAAAGCATGTCGAGTGCGCGTGTGTATCGCCCGAGCCAGCGGTCGGCCAGTGCAAGCATGGTGTCTCCAGTCGTTATCAGTTAGTGGATTTAATTTTGTACGAACTGGTTAGTATTTGATCTAGGTGCAAACCCTGCTCGCGAACAGCGATAGGGCAGTGCTGGGTGGCGCGGCGTGGGGCCGCGATGGATGGGTCAACCACGCCCGGCGAAGAGCGTCCTCCGGCTCATGGCCCTAAAGAACAGCGGGGTGCCAGGCGCGCAGCGCGCCGGGGGGATTCGATTCAGGGCCGCAGAAAGCGCACGATCATTTCAATGATCGATTCACGGCGTTGCGCCGTGGCGGCAGGCGTATCCAGCGAGCGCTTGAAGATCGCGCCAAAGGTGTGGCGGTTGGCCACGTTGAAAAAGCACAGCGCCGAAATCGACATGTGCAGATCGACAGGGTCCACATCCGGACGAAAAACCCCCGCTGCCACGCCACGCTGGTACACGTCGCGCACGGCATGGATGACTGGGATATTCAGTTCCTGGATCGTGGCGGATTGGGTGATGTACTCGCCCCGGTGCATGTTCTCGTTCATGACCAGGCGGATGAAGTCGGGATTGGCAAGCTGGTAGTCCACCGTGAAACCGACCAGGGTGCGCAGTGCCTGCTCGGGCGCCAGGTCTTCGAGGTGCAGCTCTGACTCAATGCGCCGGATGCGGCGGTAGGCGTCTTCCAGCACCGCCACATACAGACCTTCCTTGCTACCAAAGTAGTAGTAGATCATGCGCTTGCTGGTGCTGGTCAGTGCCGCGATCTCGTCGATGCGGGCTCCGGCCAGGCCCTTGTCGGCAAACTCTGCCGTGGCCACCTGCAGGATGTTGGCCATGGTGCGGTCTGGGTCGTTCACGCGCACCCGATCGGCGCCCGGCGTGGCAGCGGCCTCGCGCGCGGCGCGCTGGCGGGTCGCCCTGATACCAGCGGTGGGGGGTGGGTTTTGAACCATTTCGTTCATACGCCCGGGAGCATACGGCAAGCAGGGGACCGGACTGCACAAAGACCCGCGGCACTCTGCGGGAGGACGGGCTTGCCGGAGCCTTTCAGCAGCCGAGCGACGGGGTCAGGCGGGCTTGGTGTCCGCGAAACTCGGGCGCTGCATCAGCTTGTCGAGCAGCTTGCCCAGGTTGGGGTACTCGCTGCGCCAGGCGATCTCGGGAAAGCGGAACTCCAGCCAACCCAGAGCGCAACCCACGGCGATGTCCGACAGGCTCAGGTGGATGCCGCTGCAATAGGGCTTGTCGCCCAGGCCCTGGCTCATGGACTTGAGGCCATCGTTCACCTTGAGCAGTTGACGGTCGATCCAGGCCTGGCTGCGTTCGCTGTCCTTGCGGTGAACCCAGGTGGCTTCCAGGCGGGCCAGGATGCCGGCATCCATCACGCCGTCGGCCAGGGCCTCCCAGGTTTTGACTTCAGCCCGCTCGCGGCCCTGGGAAGGGATGAGCTTGCCCACGGGCGACAGGGTGTCGAGATATTCGACGATGACGCGCGAATCAAACACAGCCTCGCCGCCTTCCATCACCAGACAGGGCACCTTGCCCAGGGGGTTGGATGCGGAGATATGGGTGTCGTCTGCCCAGACGTTTTCTTGCACGAACTGGTAGTCGAGCTTTTTCTCAGCCATCACGATACGTACCTTGCGCACGTAGGGGCTGGCGGTGGCTCCGATCAATTTCATGGTGTGTCTTCCAGTGCGCGGGGAATGCTGAACAATTCGGGTTTGATTCTATCGACAGCGACCCGGCATGAGGCCGACTGATGCGCCGCCCCCACAAACCCCGCCGACCGGCCCCGCCTACAATCGTGCGCCATGAGCCTGTCCACCATCACCGCCCTGTCGCCGCTTGACGGCCGTTACGCCCCCAAACTTGCCGCCCTTCGCCCGATCATGAGCGAGCACGGCTACATGCACCGCCGCGTGCAAGTGGAAGTGGCGTGGTTCATTGCCTTGTCGGATGCAGGGTTTGCAGAGTTCAAGCCCCTCACCACCGGAGCGCGCGCTTACTTGCTGGGTCTGGTCAAGAACTTCTCCGAGGCCGATGCTGCAGCCATCAAGGAGATCGAGAAGACCACCAACCACGACGTGAAGGCGGTCGAATACTGGATCAAGAGCAAGTTCGAGGCACGCCCCGAGCTGGAAAAAGCCTCCGAGTTCGTGCACTTTGCCTGCACCAGCGAAGACATCAACAACACCAGCCACGCCCTGCAGCTGCGCTCGGGTCGCGACCAGGTGGTGCTGCCAGGGCTGGACCGCATCGTGCTCAAGCTGCGCGAAATGGCCCACGCCTTTGCCGAAGTGCCCATGCTCAGCCGCACCCACGGCCAGACSGCRAGCCCCACCACCGTGGGCAAGGAAATSGCCAACGTGGTGATGCGCCTGCAAACCGCCTGCGACCGCATCGCCAGCGTCAAGATCATGGGCAAGATGAACGGYGCMGTGGGCAACTACAACGCCCACCTGKCYGCCTGGCCCGAYTTYGACTGGGARGCMTTCAGCMRSAAGGTCATCGARACRCCSGMGCCKCTSGGCCTGGGCCTGASYTTCCAGCCSTACAGCATCCAGATCGAGCCCCATGACTACATGGCCGAGCTGTTCGATGCCGTCGCCCGTGCCAACACCATCCTGATCGACCTCTCGCGCGACATCTGGGGTTACGTGAGCCTGGGCTACTTCAAGCAGCGCCTCAAGGCGGGCGAAATCGGCTCGTCCACCATGCCGCACAAAGTCAACCCCATCGACTTCGAGAACGCCGAAGGCAACCTGGGCCTGGCCAACGCGTTGCTCAAGCACCTGTCCGAAAAGCTGCCCATCAGCCGCTGGCAGCGTGACCTGACCGACAGCACCGTGCTGCGCAACATGGGCGTGGCCCTGGGCTACGCCACGCTGGCTTATGCCTCGTTGCTCACGGGCCTGAACAAGCTCGAAATCAACGAAGAAGCCCTGGCCGAAGACCTGGACGCGTCCTGGGAAGTGCTGGCTGAACCCATCCAGACGGTGATGCGCCGCTTTGGAGTGCAGGGTGCCTACGAAAAGCTCAAGGAAGTGACCCGGGGCAAGACCGTGACAGCCGAAGCGCTGCACGGGTTGATCCAGTCGCTGGAGATTCCTCAGGCCGAAAAGGACCGACTGCTGGCGATGACGCCCGGYAGCTATGTGGGCAAGGCGGCCGAGCTGGCCCGTCGCGTATAAAAATGATAGCTGCCTGCGCTGATAGCACGGGCTTTTGAAACCTCTAGAGCTGCCAAAGCAAGTAAATACTTGCGCTGGCAGCTCTTGTTTTTGATACACCCCATGGCCATCAAATCCACCATTTTCAAGGCGAACCTGCAAATCGCCGACATCGACCACGGCTACTACGCCGACCATGCGCTCACCCTGGCACGCCACCCCAGCGAAACCGACGAGCGCATGATGGTGCGGCTGGCAGCCCTGGCCATTCAGGCGCACCAGCTCAATGACCTCTGCAATGGCGACGCCACGCTCGCGTTCGGCGCAGGGCTGTCGGACCCGGATGACCCAGATGCATCGCTGACGGACTTCACCGGCCGCAAGCGAGTGTGGATCGAAGTAGGGCAGCCGGAAGACAAGCCCCTGACGAAAGCCTGCAGCAAGGCTGACTCGGTGATCGTGTACTGCTTCAACCACGCGGCCGAGATCTGGTGGAAGGGAATTGAAACCAAGCTTTCGCGGCTGGACAAGCTGCAGGTCTGGCGCATTCCGACCGAGGCGTCGCAAGCGCTGGCGCAGCTGGCCGAGCGCAGCATGCAGCTGCAGGCCACAGTGCAGGAAGGATCCATCACCCTCAGCAGCACACAAGGCAGCGTGCATGTGGAGCCTGTACGCTGGAAGTGAGGGCGTTTTTGGGCAAAGTTCCTGGTAGCGCTAGAGGAATATGCCTTACTAGCTATCAAATATATAGCAAACCACCCAATACCGTCAGTCGCGCGGCATGAACGCTCCGCAATTCCAGCACTGTTCAAAACCGCCTTCTACCCACTCGCCACAGAGACAGGCCCAGTGGCGCTGCGGCAGGTTGTGTAACTCTTGCAGCAAGGCTTGTGCACGCGCAGCGTGCTCTTCGTGGTCCAGCCAGATCTCGGGCAGGCACTGATCGGGTGGCAGGTGTCCGGCGGCAGCGCCCAGGTACTGGCGCTGCACAGAGGCCGTCATGCCCGCTTCGCACAGCAGATCCGCCCACAGGGTGGCGATGGCGATGTTCGGAGCTTGGGTCAAGCGCAGCATGGCGCCACCTTAGCGGTTTGCCGGGCGTGCGTACAGCCCATCGCCAATCAACCTACCCCGCCGTTGGCGCCCCTGGCGCGGTCACGCCCTCTGCCGCGCGCTCGGCGTATCGGTTGAAACGCCAGGCCGAGTGCTCCAGCGTGATACGGCGCCACACCCCCCGCTTTTCCGCCGGAGTGAACGAGGGCCAGAATTGCACCTCGTCGAARSTGCGCCCGCAGCCCTTGCACWGGTCGTCGCCYTGGCTGGTGGAGCARATGGCRATGCARGGKGTGTCGGGCGTCGTGTCGTACCAGGCCTRCCATGCCGCCATGGCTGCGGAAGGCAGGCTGTCCTCGTCGATCTCTGTGGTGTGCCCGTAGACCATCAGCGCATAGACCTCCCCCAGGGCCTGGACCTCAGGCGCCAGACCCAACCCATCGGGTGATGCGGGCGCACGGTGCCGCCAGTGATTGATGGCAGCTTCGATGTCGGTGATGTGGATGGCAGCCATGAAAGGGGGGCAAGGGACGCGCAAGCGCAGGGGCACAAGAGGGGCTGGATGATAGCGGCCCGCCACAAGGGATGCTGGCAGTGGTGGTATCCGCCGTATTTCCCCGAGCGAGGTAGCACGCCCAGCCCCACCCCGGCGTGTACGCAGTAACCACAACACCCCGGCCCTTGCGCTGCCTCGCCGGTAATGTTCCAATCGCGGTCTCGAAGGGGAGTAGCTCCCGCCTTGCCAGCCAGCCCACCGCCATCCGGGCTTGAGCGGCACAAGGCATCGGATTTGTCGTCAATACGAAGCTTTGCTTCCGGCAATCCGGGTTCACGCATAACCAGCTTGTGTAGAACTGAGCAAGACCTTTGATGGGCCCACCGTGGGCTGATCAAGGCCGTCCCTTCGCTTGCCATGTCTCCCCTGTCTGGGGCAAGCCTTCCTTGACCAGGTCACCGTAAGCCCCCTATCCCTGCGGGGGACTCGGCGCTACAGTGGCGCCAGGATCCTCGTTTCGCGCCACTGACATTGAGGAATTTATGGACTTTTTGGCTTCGCCCGAATTCTGGCTCGCACTCGGCCAGATCATCATCATCGACATCCTGCTGGGTGGTGACAACGCCGTGGTCATTGCCCTGGCCTGCCGCAAACTGCCCCCTGCACAACGCACCAAAGGCATCATCTGGGGCACTGCGGGCGCCATCGTGCTGCGCGTGATCCTGATCGCCTTTGCGATGACCTTGCTGGCGCTGCCCTTCCTCAAGTTCGTGGGTGCGCTGCTTCTGGTGTGGATCGGTGTGAAGCTGCTGGCTCCCGATGAAGAGGGCCATGGCGACGTGCAAGGCAGCGACAAGCTGCTGGCTGCCATCAAGACCATCATTGTGGCCGACCTGGTCATGAGCGTGGACAACGTGATCGCTATTGCCGGTGCGGCCCAGAACGCAGGCGACCATTCGTTCCTGCTGGTGGTGCTGGGTCTGCTGATCTCTATCCCGATCATCGTCTGGGGGAGTCAGCTGGTCATCAAGCTCATGGAGCGGTTTCCCCTCATCATCACGCTGGGTGGCATGCTGCTGGGCTGGATTGCCGGCGGCATGCTGGTCACCGACCCAGCCCTCGCCAACCCTGACAAGTGGCAGTGGATGCTCAAGATGCCCGTCGATAGTGTGAGCGGCGAAGTCACCGATGTCGTGAAGTACGGGGCCAGTGTGGCCGGTGCGCTGCTGGTTTTGCTGGCTGGCAAGATCATCCTGGCTCGCCGTGCCAGTGCCGGCTCGGCACCGGCTGGGCACTGACCGCTTCACGCGGATTGCATTGCATCTGAGGCGGCGCAGGGGGCCATACCGCTCCCCTGTGGTCAGCATCACACCTGGAGGTGGGTATGGACAGAGTCATCGTGTATGTGGACGACGCAGCGTACGCACAGCAAGTGCTGGCACCCCTGTGTGGGCGCCCAGCCAGCGCACACACCCATTGGGTGCTGGTAGCGTGTGCGCCACGCATGACCCACCGTGTCAGCAAATGGGTGAGCCACAGCACCCGCGAGAACTGGCGTACCAAGTGGGCGGACAAGCTGTTCGCACAAATTGTTCCGACACTTCATACCCCCTCGGGGGCTGTAACCACCGTGGTGGCCAAGGGCCCGTTGGCCGAGCTCACGGCTCAACTTCAGGCAGATGCCGGCGGTATGGTGACCGCACCCGTGGTGGACGCGCGCCGACCCAAGTCCGAGCCTGTGCAGCCCACCGGCCGCGTGGACGGGCGCTGGTCGTCACTGTCGGGCACGCTAGGCAGCGTGCTCACCGGCTTTGGTGTGTTGTGGGTGCTGGCGCTCGAATAGGCCGGTAGGCGTGTGTGGCCAGGCAAGCCACATCCAATGATTGCAGCACAGCAGGCCAGTGCTATTCTCCGGCCATGCGACTTCTTCTGAAATGGCTGCTCAGCGCTGCATCGCTGCTGTTTGTGGCTTACATCTACAGCGGTGTGGAGGTGAAAAGCTTCACCTCGGCGCTGATCGCGGCCTTCGTGATCGGCCTGTTCAATGTGGTGTTGCGACCGGTGCTGGTCGTACTCACCTTACCCGTCACCATCGTTACGGTCGGGCTGTTTCTCTTCGTCATCAACGCACTCATGTTCTGGGCAGCGGCCAGCGTGCTGGACGGCTTCCACGTCGCCGGTTTTGGGGCTGCGCTGCTGGGCTCGCTGATCTACTCGGTGCTGGGCCTGGTCATCGAATCAGCGCTCGGCGGCCTGTTCGCGAAGAAGTGACTCCATCGCACGCAGGCGCGTGTCGATGATGGAGGCCTCAATATGGTCCACCGCCGCACCGCCGCGGCGAGCCATATCCTGGCCGGCCTTGAACCGGTCTACAGCGGCGGCATAGTCATAGCGCGCAGCCTGCGCTTCTGCCTCGGCACGAATCGCCCTGAGCGCCTGGCCTTGTGCTTGCCAGGTGGACGCCAGTAGTTGCCACACAGTCGCATCCTTGGGGTGGGTTGCCACCCAGGTTTGCAAGGCTTGCGTGGCGTCCGCGGGTCGGTTGGCGCGCAACAGGGCTTGGGTACGCAGCACAAGTTCTGGCCTGCGCGCGTTGTTGCAATCTGGAATGGACGGCAGGGCCGCAGATGCATCGCCAGCTGCCAATTCGGTCTCTGCCACCAACAGGCGTGCGAGGCGATGCGCAGCGGCGTCCTGCCGCACCAAGTCGTCCAGTTGGCGCGCGATCAGACGCGCATTTGCCGCATCACGCAACTGGCTGCTTGCCAACGCCGCCGCATACAGCGCGCCGGCCCGTCGCGGCAGTGGCTGCGACTGAAACCCAGAGCCCTTGGGCTCAGCGATCCACTGGCGCAAGGTATCCACTCCGGGGTTGGACAGCACACGCGCCCGCGCAGCCACCATGGCATGTTCGCTGGAAGCCTGCATTGCGGCGCCCGGCGCAGACGCTGCACCCGGAGGGATGCGCGACTGCATGTCTGCCATACGCTCCGTGGTCAGCGGGTGGCTGCGCAAATAAGGCCAGGACCCATTGTCATTGAGTCGATTGGCTTGCTGCAGCTTTTCAAACATGCTCACAAACCCTTGGGGCGCAAAACCTGCGGGGGCCATCAGCCCGTAGCCAATGCGGTCCGCCTCACGCTCCATGTCCCGCGAGAAATTGAGCTGATTCTGAATGGCCAAGGCTTGGCCTCCCACAACCAGGGCCTGCGTGGCGCCCGGGTTCTTGCTGGCCGCAAGTGCACCCAGCACCATGGCCCCCAGCAGCAAGGGCGTCTGCTTACTCTGCTGCGTGATCAGTCGCGAGATGTGACGCTGGGTCACATGGCTCAGCTCGTGTGCCAGTACCGAGGCCAATTCATCGCGCGTGACCACTACTCCGATCAAACCCAGATGCACCCCCAGATACCCACCGGGCAAGGCGAAGGCATTCACCGTCCGATCGCGTCCCAGCAGGATCTCCCAGGCAAAGCGCTCGTCCAGCTCGGCACGGAGTTCTCCCCGAGCCTTGGCTGCTGCCAGGAGGGGGTGCCATATGCCTTGCACATAGTCGGCCACCACTGGGTCATCGACGTAGTCTGGGTCGCGGTACAACTCGCGGATGATGCGGTCGCCCAAGCGGCGCTCGGCGCTTGTAGTGAGGTCGCTGGTGTCGCCGAGGGTTGGGAGGGCTGGTTGTGCGCTGACATCTATCGACATTGCGGACAGATTGAAAACCGCCAAGAGAATCATCAGCGTTTTGGAAATAATCGCCCTACGCCGGAGATGCATAGCTATTT